>NZ_JBANBK010000034.1:0-82729 GCF_053572325.1 Bradyrhizobium sp. UFLA05-112
CCCCGGAACCGCCGATCCTGTTGCGGGAGATCGTCGGCAGCGTCGCCGTGCTGACGCTGAACCGCCCCGCCGCGCGCAACAGCCTGTCGGAGGCGATGATCGGCCAGCTGCATGCGAGCTTCAACGCGATTGCCGAGGACAAGCGCATCCGCGCCGCCGTCATTGCGGCCAACGGCCCGGCCTTTTCCGCCGGCCACGACATGAAGGAATTGACCGCGCGCCGCAGCGATCCCGATCGCGGCCGCGCCTATTTCGCCGAGATGATGAACGCCTGCAGCGCGATGATGCAGGCGATCGTGCGCCTGCCCAAGCCCGTGGTCGCAGCCGTCCAGGGGATCGCGACGGCGGCCGGCTGCCAGCTCGTCGCGAGCTGCGATCTTGCGATCGCTTCGGACGCCGCAAGCTTTGCGACGCCCGGCGTCGACATCGGCCTGTTCTGCTCGACGCCGATGGTGGCGCTGTCGCGCAACGTGCCGCGCAAGCAGGCGATGGAAATGCTGCTCACCGGCGAGCCGATCCCCGCCACACGTGCCCGCGAGATCGGCCTCGTCAACCGTGTGGTCGCGGCCGGCACCGAACGCGATGCCGCGATTGCGCTGGCCGAACAGGTCGCGCTGAAATCTGCCTACACCGTCAAGCTCGGCAAGGAGGCGTTCTACCGCCAGGCCGAAATGAGCCTTGCGGATGCCTATCGCTATGCGGCGGAGGTGATGACCGAGAACATGATGGCGCGCGACGCCGAGGAAGGCATCGGCGCGTTCATCGAAAAGCGCGAGCCGAAATGGGAAGATAGGTAAGCAGCCAACTCCTCATCCTGAGGAGCCGCGGAACGCGGCATCTCGAAGGATGAAGGCCCCGCCGGTGGCCTCATGGTTCGAGACGCACGTTCCGCGCTCCTCGCCATGAGGGGCTAGAGAAAAGAGCAAAATGAATCACGACGCCTATCCCGACAATTACATCCGCGGCATCCTCAACAGCGTGAAGTCGATCGCGATGGTCGGCGCCTCGCCGGTCAATGTTCGGCCGAGTTATTTTGCGTTCAAATATCTGGCGCAGCGCGGTTACGACATGATCCCGGTCAATCCCGGTCATGTCGGCAAGGAGCTCATCGGAAAGCCCTTCGTCGCCTCGCTCGCCGATATCGGCCGTCCGGTCGACATGATCGACATCTTCCGCAACTCCAGCCACATCATGCCCGTGGTCGAGGAGGCGTTGAGGCTCGATCCGCTGCCGAAGGTGATCTGGATGCAGCTGGGGGCACGCGACGACGCGGCCGCGGAGAAGGCCGAGGCCGCTGGTATCAAGGTCGTGATGAACCGCTGTCCCAAGATCGAATATGGCCGGCTATCCTCGGAAATATCCTGGATGGGCGTCAATTCGCGCACGCTCAGCTCCAAACGTCCGCCCGCGCCGACGCAAGGCATGCAATTGTCGCTCAATCGCATGAGCGTCGGCGGCGGCAATACCGCAGCGGCCGATCGCGCGGCCAAGAACAAGACCGAGCAGAGCTGACGCACCCGAAAAAGGTTCAAGTTCTGAGCGCGACATAGCGAAGCACGTTTCGAGCTGACGCGGCTTGACGCCGGGCGCGGCCCCGATCAGCATGCCGCGCGTTTTCAGACGACCCAAGAACAGGACGCCACGAATGAGCGATCGCCTTCCGGGATTTTCGACCCTTGCCGTGCATGCCGGTGCACAGCCCGATCCGACGACCGGTGCGCGCGCAACGCCGATTTATCAGACGACCTCTTTCGTCTTCAACGACGCCGATCATGCCGCCTCGCTGTTTGGCCTCCAGTCGTTCGGCAACATCTATACCCGCATCGGCAATCCCACGAATGCGGTGCTGGAAGAGCGCGTCGCAGCGCTCGAAGGCGGCACCGCCGCGCTTGCGGTGGCCTCGGGCCATGCCGCGCAGGTCGTGGTGATGCAGCAATTGCTCCAGCCCGGCGACGAATTCATCGCCGCGCGAAAGCTCTATGGCGGCTCGATCAACCAGTTCACCCACTCGTTCAAGAGCTTTGGCTGGAACGTGGTGTGGGCCGATCCCGATGACATTGCGAGCTTCGAGCGCGCGGTGACGCCGCGCACCAAGGCGATCTTCGTCGAGTCCATCGCCAATCCCGGCGGCAGCATCACCGACATCGAGGCGATCTCCACGGTTGCCCGCAAGGCCGGCGTGCCGCTGATCGTCGACAATACGCTGGCGACACCCTATCTGATCAAGCCGATCGACCACGGCGCCGACATCGTCGTGCACTCGCTGACGAAATTTCTGGGCGGCCATGGCAACTCGATCGGCGGCGTCATCGTCGATGCCGGCACCTTCGACTGGTCGAAGGACGGCAAATATCCGATGCTGTCCGAGCCGCGCCCCGAATACCATGGCATCAAGCTGCACGAGACCTTTGGCAATTTCGCCTTCGCGATCGCCTGCCGCGTGCTCGGGCTGCGCGACCTCGGTCCTGCTCTGTCGCCCTTCAACGCCTTCCTCATCCTCACCGGCATCGAGACGCTGCCGCTGCGCATGCAGAAGCACTGCGACAATGCCAAGGCGATCGCCGAATTCCTGTCCGGCCACTCCGCCGTGGCGTCGGTGAGCTATGCGGGTCTGGCGAACGACAAGTACAATCAGCTCGCGCGCAAATACGCGCCGAAGGGTGCCGGCGCGGTATTCACCTTCAGCTTGAAGGGCGGTTATGACGCCGGCGTCAGCCTGGTGTCGAAGCTGACGCTGTTCTCGCATCTGGCCAATGTCGGCGACACCCGCTCGCTGGTGATCCACCCCGCCTCGACCACACACAGCCAGCTCGACGATGCCGCCAAAGTAAAGTCCGGCGCCGGCCCCGACGTGGTGCGCTTGTCGATCGGCATCGAGGACAAGGAGGACCTGATCGCGGACCTCGAACAGGCCCTGGGCGCGTAATTTGCTGTCATTCCGGGGCGCCTCGAAGAGGCGAACCCGGAATCTCGCGCCGCAGCTTCTGGATTCCGGGTTCGTCGCTCCGGGCCGCGCTTGCGGTCCCGTCGCGACGCCCCGGAATGACGGGGCTCTCGTTAACGCTCCTCGCGCAATTGGCTGACATACTGGGTCGCCCAGATTGATTCGGAGCCGACCATGCTGCGCTGGATAATGTGCCCTCTGGCCGTGATGCTGATGGTCACCAGCGCGCTCGCGGCCGATCAGGTCGTCGTGCACAAGAAGCGACACGTCGAGCGCTTGCCGCCGGGGCTGCCGCGTCCGCATTACAAATACCGCACCACGATCGCACCGGCGGAGCCGCCGAAGGTCTGGGTCGAGACCGATCCGGACGCGTTGATCTCGCCGGCCTACGGCGTCGGCAGCTACATCCGCAATCTGCCGGGCACCCCGCTCCTGCCGGGCGCGCATACGCTGCCGGGTTATTACGGCCGGCCCTGGGACTATGATTATCAGGGGGCGTATTACGGCGGCCCGCAGGTCGACTATTTCTGGCGCCTGCCCTACGCCTGCGGCGTCTACGGCTATTGCTGATCAGCCAGCCTGGCTCGCGCGGACGACGCGCGAATAGGTCTCCGCGGGCTTTCGCGCCGCGAGCCGCTCGGCCTGCATCACCGCCAGCGTCAGCACGAGGATCGCGACGGCCTGATGTGCGAGCGCAAGGCCGATCGGCACCTGGTTAAGCAGTGTCAGGATGCCGAGCATCGCTTGCAAGCTCACCGCCGCAAACAGCCACACGGCGCCGCCCGCAGCAGAACCTGCGCGCGAGCGCACGGCATCGAACGCGTGTAGTGCCGCCAGCGCGAACAGCGTATAGGCCGTCATGCGGTGCTCGAACTGCACGGTCAGCACGTTGTCGAACAGGTTGCGCCACCACGGCGTCTCGAACCACAGCCGTTCCGCCGACGGGATGAATGCGCCGTCGATCTCGGGCCAGGTATTGTAGGCGCGCCCTGCCCGCAGACCCGCCACCAGCGCGCCGAGATAAAGCTGCACGAAGGTCACGACGACGAGCACCGCGCTCGTGAACTTCAGTCGCGCTGAGGCAACGATCTCCTGCCGCGCGCCGAGCCGCCGCAAGGTCCAGATGATGCCGGCGAAGATCAGCAGCGCCAGAACCAGATGCGTCGCAAGCCGATACTGCGACACTTCGACACGTTCGGAGAGCCCGGAGGCCACCATCCACCAGCCGACCGCGCCTTGCAGCGCGCCGAGGCCGAACAGCAACCACAGCCGCCGCTTCAGTTCGCTCGATAGACCGCCGCGCCACAGGAAGAACAGGAACGGCAACAAATAGGCGACACCGATGAAGCGGCCGAGCAGCCGGTGGCTCCATTCCCACCAGAAGATGGTCTTGAACTCAGACAGGCTCATGCCGGCATTGAGCTCGCGATACTGCGGGATCTTCTTGTAGGCGTCGAAGGCCTCTGTCCACTGAGTCTCGGTGAGCGGCGGCAGCGCGCCCGTTACCGGCTTCCATTCGACGATCGAGAGCCCGGCCTCCGTCAGTCGCGTCGCGCCGCCGACCAGCACCATCAGCGCGATCAGCGCGGCCACGGCAATGAGCCACCAGCGCACGGCGCGATGCGGGTCGGACGAAGCTGATATCGTGGTCATTTCGGCCGGAAAACCAATGCTTGAACCAGGCTGCGCGCCCCTTATAGTCGCCCGCTCCCGCAGCGCAAGTTACGCGAAAGCCGCAATTTCCCCCATGAAAATCCGCACCCGCAAGTTCCTCGGTACAATCGCGCTCCTGGTGCTGGCGGCGACGTGGGCGCTGATCGGCATGGCGCTCGCGCAGATGCCGTGGATCGCGGAATCCGGCTGGCGGCAGGCGATCTATTACGTCGTGGTCGGCATGGGCTGGGTGCTGCCGGCTATGCCGGTCGTGAGCTGGATGCAGCGGCCCGACCCGGCCTAGCCTACGCAAACGCGCTTGCGCGTTTGTCGGCAGCAAGCTCGGGTGTCCGCTCATCCGGCCGGATCGAACTTAACTCAAGACGACGTACTGCCCGTCGGCTTCACCGGCGGAAACGTCACGCCGGAGACAAGCACGCGCAGCATCCGCAGCGAGCGGCGCCGGCCGTCCCACGAAATCCGCGGCAACGCGCGCAGATTGGTCCGCCCCTCGACGTCCACGATGCCAGGAATCGTCGACACCGCACTGGCAAAGCCCGCCTCCTCCGCCATCACCACGTGGCTGCGCCGAAACGAGATGCGGTCGCCGAACGGATAGGCAAAGTGTCCGATCTCGCGGTGGAACGCAGACTCCGCCACGGCCTTGCCCATCGCCATCTCACGCGCGGCGGCAATATCTTTCATGGTGGCGAGTGCGGCATAGTTCACCGTCGCGCTGCCGATCGTCACCAGCGGGTCGGCCGCAAGTTTAGAAAGATCCGACCAATCCATCGACGTCTCGCGCCGGATGGTGGCGAGATCGACCCGATAGCGCTTGCAGAGATCGTTGATCGCAGCCGACAGCTCCGCAGGCGGCAAGGTTCTGAGCCACTCTTCGAGCAGCGTGAACAGCTCCTGCTTCTCCGCGCGCTCCGTGACGACGAAACGCTGCTCCTTCTCGCCCATCATCAGGCTGATGCGGCTCTCGCGCGCGATCACCTGTTCGAGCGCGAGCCACCAGGCTTCGCCGACACCGTCGGGAAAGGCGGTCGGCACGTAGACCGTGAAGGGCACGCCGTGGTGCGACAGCACCGGATAGGCGAATGTGGCGAGATCCTTGTACGCACACTCGAAGGTCAGCGCCACGAAGCGCCGCCGCTCGGGCAGCGTCACCGCGCGCCGGCAGACCTCGTCCATGCTGACGATGTCGAACTTCCACCGCTTCAACGCGTAAAGCACGCGGTCGAGGAATTTTGGCGTGATCTCATTGGCAAGCAGCGGCTGGAACGGCGCGCGCCCGCGCGGCCTGACGCGCTGAAAGCGCAGGATCGCTCCGGCGCCGCCTGCGCTTCGTCCGCGCAGCCGGTGCTGGCCGGTGAACCAGGCCAGTTCCAGCCGCAGCCGTTCCATCCATCGATCGTCGGATGCCAAAATCCCACCCATTACGAACCGGCGAGCGGCCGGTTCCCCTTTCCATTGTCCTTACCCTTTGTTGACATTTCTTTGCAAAGGTCGGCCACAGGCCGAACCACGCTTGTTTTCCATTTTCTCGACAGGTTTTGCGAATGACCATGGCTGCGGCGATGCAAAGCCGGACGGCAGAAGCGCCAGCGCGGTCGGAAACGAGCCGTATCGCTGAGGTCGACATCGTCAGCGATCTCGCCATGGCCGAACCGGTCTGGCGTGCGCTGGAGAAGACCGGCCATTTCGGAACACCCTATCAGCGCTTCGACCTGCTCACCCCCTGGCAGCGTCTCGCCGGCGCGCACGAAGGCGCGACGCCGTTCGTCGTCATTGCGCGCGATGCCGAGCGTCGGCCGCTTGTCGTGCTGCCATTGTGCACGCGGCAAAACCATGGTGTCACCGTCGCCTGCTTCATGGGCGGCAAGCATACGACCTTCAACATGGGCTTGTGGGACGCCGATTTCGTCGGCCAGGCCAACACCGCCGATCTCGACGCGCTGTTCGCGGCCCTGCGCGCGCGCGGCGGCATCGACGTGCTCGCGTTATCGCAGCAGCCGATGCGCTGGCGCGACCAGCAAAACCCGTTCGCGCTTCTGCCGCGCCAAAACTCCATCAACGGCTGCCCACTGCTCGCGATGCCGCCGGGCTGCCCGCCGGCGTCACGCATCAGCAACTCCTTCCGCCGGCGTCTGAAGAGCAAGGAAAAGAAACTTCAGGCGCTCTCCGGCTACCGCTATCACGTCCCCACCACCGACGACGACATCACGCGCCTGCTCGACTGGTTCTTTCGCGTCAAGCCCGCGCGGATGGCGGAGCAGAAGCTGCCGAACGTGTTCGCCGAGCCTGGCGTCGAAGCTTTCATCCGAACGGCCTGCCTGACACCGCGCGGCGAGGCCCGCGTCATCGACATCCATGCGTTGGAATGCGACGAAGAAGTGATCGCGATCTTCGCCGGCGTCGCCGACGGCCGCCGCTTCTCGACGATGTTCAACACCTACACGACGTCGGACCATTCGCGCTTCAGCCCCGGCCTGATCCTGATGCGGAACATCATCGACCGCTACGCGGAAGCCGGCTATGACGCGCTCGATCTCGGCATCGGCTCGGACGACTACAAGCGCCTGTTCTGCAAGGGCGACGAAGAGATTTTTGACAGCTTCGTCCCGCTGACCTCGCGTGGCAGGCTGGCGGCGATGGCAATGTCCTCGCTGAGCCACGGCAAGCGCCTGGTGAAGCAGAACCAGATGCTGTTCGACCTGGCGCGAAAGCTGCGGCGGGCGTTTGGGTAAGGCCTACGGCTCCTCGCACCCGCGAGCTGCCTTGGCTCGGGTTGTGGCAGCCTCAAACACCGCAATAAGCCGATCTAGTTGCCATAGCTCGATGTCGTTGACATCAACCAGCTGCTGCGCACGTTCTCGCGCTTCCTGCTCGTTGGCACATTGCAAATTGGCCACGCTTATAACATGGCGGTGCTGATCCAGAAGGTAAGCTCGGTAGTGCGCCATCCCACACCCCCCAGGCCGAGAAATTACTCCACCGATGCGCGAGGTTATCGCAATCAGTCAGTCCCTCGCCAGCAACGCCGACGTTGGGTTTCCTAATGGCGCAAGTGCTAATTGTAGTCTTGTAACAAGGAACGGGCTGCCACATCCGATTTTTGGTAGCCGAGTGCTCCGCACATCGGTGCGCCCTTACCTAGGCCGCCACCACGCGCGGCACCTCCGCTGCATCCGACGGCTGCACCGGCTTCCTCAGCATCGTCACCTCGCTGAAGCCGACCGCCTTGAGCTGCTCGCACATCGAGGTGCGGGCCTCAGTGGGCATGACGGCGTCCGGCACCACGACGGCGCGGGCATTCGTCGTCAGCAGCTCGGCAGGCAGGTCGGAGGCGCTACCGGCGTCGAGCAGCACGTGGTCGTAGACACGGAGCAAGGCATCGATCGCCAGCGTCACGCGCGGCGATTGCAGAAGGCTGCGGTCGAAGCCAGGGCGACCTGCCGCCACCAGCTGCAGGCGCGAGAGCTTGTCCTTGGTGATGATCTGCGCGAACGAGGCCTCACCCTGCATCAACTCGGCAAGGCCCGGTGCTGCCGGGTCGGCCGAGATGGCCGAAATCGTCGGCGACGATGCGGCGAGGTCGACGACCACGACCCGCGCATCGCGCACCAGATGGCGCGCCAGCGTCAACGCGGTCAGCGTGATGCCCTCGCCCGCCGCGGTGCCGAGCACAGTCACCTTGCGCGCGGCGGCGCCGGCGCTGCGCAGGCCGTCGGCGAGCTGTTCGATCTCGGCGAACTCGGTGATGCCTGCATCGAAAGCCATCTCCGGCTGGAGCGGCGGCGGCTCGCTCACCACCGGCTGGGACTCGGGCTCGGGCTCGACGATTGGTTCACTGGGGGCAGTCGCGCGCGAGGCGGCTGAGGCAGGCGTGAATGCGGCAATTGCGCGCGGCGCGGTCATGCGCAGGAGCTCGCCGGTGACGACGACGCCGGTGCTAAGCAGCAACGTCGCCAGCGTGGCGATGAGCACGATCGGCAGCTTCTTCGGATAGGCGATCGTGTTCGAGACGATGGCACGCGAAATGATGCGACCTTCGGTCGGCGCGGTATCGATGGTCTCCCGGGCATTGGCCTCGCGATATTTGGCGAGATAGGTCTCGAGCAGGTCGCGTTGCGCCTTGGCCTCGCGCTCCAGCGCGCGAAGCTGGACGTCCTGGCCGTTGGTCGAGGTCGCCTGCTTCTTGAGCTGCTCGAGGCCTACGGTGAGGCTGTCGACGCGGCTGCCGGCGATCCGCGCGTCGTTCTCCAGCGAGCGGGAGATCTTGCCCGCCTCGTCACGGATCTGCGTGTCGAGGTCGCCGATCTGCGCCTTCAACTCCTTGATGCGCGGATGATTGCCGAGCAGCGTCGAGGACTGCTCGGCGAGCTGCGCCCGCAGCGTCACCCGCTGCTCGGACAACCGGCGCATCAGCTCGGAATTCAGCACCTCCGATGCCTCGATCGGCTTGCCGCTCTGGAGCATCTCGCGGATCAGCCGCGCCCTGGCTTCGGCATCGGCCCTCATCGCGCGCGCATTGTTGAGCTGGGTGTTGAGCTCGCCCATCTGCTGGTTCGACAGCGTGGTGTTGTTGGTGCCGACGAACAGCGACGATTTGGAGCGAAAATCCTCGGCCTTGGCCTCGGCTTCCGAAACCTTCCTGCGCAGGTTCTCGATCTCGCCCGACAGCCACGCGCTGGCGGACTTGGCCTGCTCCTGGCGCGCGCTCTGTTGCAGCACCAGATAGCCGTCGGCGATCGAATTGGCGACGCGCGCGGCGAGGTCCGGATCGGTCGACTGGAATTCGACGACGATCACGCGCGACTTGTCGACCGCATAGGCGGTCAGGCGGTCGTAATAGGCATCCAGCACCCGCTCTTCCGGCGTCATCGAGAACGGATCGCGGCCGATTCCGAACAATGCCGCCAGCGACTTCAGCGGCGAGATACCGCGCAGGACCGGGTCGAATTCGGGCAGCTCCGCGAGCTTGTTCTTCTTGATGATCTCGCGCGCCAGATCGCGCGACAGCACGAGCTGCACCTGGCTGGTGACGGCCTCGGCGTCGAGCGCCTGCCGCTCCTCGGTGCTGCGGTCGCTGGACGGACGCAGGAAGACGTTCTCGCGCCCGTCGATCAGGATGCGGGCTTCCGACTTGTAGCGCGGCGTCACCAGATTGACGCCGGCGAGCGCGAGCACCAGCGCCAGCACCGTCGGCACGATGATGAAGCCGCGCCTGCGCTTGAGCGCAGCGCCGAGCGCGTGCAGATCGATGTCGCCGGATTCGGCTTGCGCCTGCCGCGCGACACCGGCCGCGAGCATCGGCTCGGGCTTGTGCAAGGCCCGTTCGATCACGGCCTTGTCCTTGCCGTCACGCCAGAACGCAAAACGCATCGCACACTCCCGCAGGGCAACGCCGCCGCCCACCTCAACCGAGGCGATTACACTCCATTATGGTTGCCGCTGGGTTAATCGCGCCGCACGCGTGCAGGGCGCGATGCGCGAATACCGTTTGTTAACCATGAGGCCGCTTAATCGGGATCGATAATTCAGTGGATTGCTCCGTCATCGCTCGCGAGCGCTGGTTCAGATCATGCCCCCCTCTCTCGACCAGCCGCTTCGCATCCTGCACGCCGTGCGTGCCCCGGTCGGTGGCATCTTCCGTCATATCCTCGATCTCGCCAACGGCCAGGTCGATCGCGGACATCATGTCGGCATTCTCGCCGACGATCTCACCGGTGGGGAGCGCGCAGCGAACGCGCTGGCCGAGATCGCGCCACGCCTGAAGCTCGGCGTCTATCGACTCGCGATCCGCCGCGACCCATCGCCCGAAGACTTTCTCGTCTGGCTGCGCATGAGGCGCCTGATCGCCAAGCTCAAGCCGGATGTGATGCATGGCCATGGCGCCAAGGCCGGCGCCTTCGTGCGGCTCAGGCGGCGCTCGAACGACACCATCCGCATCTACACCCCGCACGGCGGCTCGCTGCACTATCCTCTGCACACCTTCAAGGGCGAGTTTTACGCGCGACTTGAACGGACCCTGACCAACAGCACCGACCTGTTCCTGTTCGAAAGCGCCTTTGCCCGCGACACCTATCAGCGCATCGTCGGCAAGCCCAAAGGCGTCGTGCGCTGCGTCTTCAACGGCGTAACGCCTGAAGAATTCGAGCCCGTCGTCATTGCCGACGATGCGACCGACCTCGCCTATGTCGGCGAGTTTCGGCACATCAAGGGCGCTGATCTCCTCGTTGACGCCGTGGCGCGTCTGCACGGTCAGGGTCGGAACGTCACGCTGACACTCGGCGGCGACGGCGAGGAGATGGCGGCGCTGAAGGCGCAGGTCGAAAGGCTCGGCCTGACCAATTCGATCCGCTTCATCGGCCACGTCAAGGCGCGCTACGGCTTCTCCAAGGGGAGGCTGCTGGTTGTTCCTTCGCGCGGCGATTCCATGCCCTATGTCGTGATCGAAGCCGGTGCGGCCGGCATCCCCATGATCGCCGCGAAGGTCGGCGGCATTCCCGAGATCTTTGACGCCGGGAGTTCCGCCCTCTTCGCTCCGAGCAATGCCGAGGCCATGGCGGAGGCCATTGGGGCTGCGCTGGACGATCCTCAAGCGACGAGCCAGCGCGCGGCGAGGTTGCGCGAGCGGATCTCGACGCACTTCTCCCAGCAGGCGATGGTGGACGGCGTGCTTGCCGGCTATCGCGACGCATTTACCGATCATTAACCGCTCTTAAGGCGGTTTTAGAATTTCTTCCGATTTGTCCGATAAGCGAGAGCGAGGGGGACTCCCGCGCTTCGCGCGCCTAAATGCGCGCCCGGCGGGGTGTCAGGAATGGACGTGGACGACTGTGGAACCACTCAACGCACGCTCGATGCTCGACGCCGCCACCAGCGCGGCCGCACCCGCTGACAGGCCCTTTGTGATGTGTATAAGAGACAGGCTATGTCGCGCCGCAGACCGGCTTCCGCTGGGAATATCTCGCCGCGATCTGCGCCGCCGCACTGGCAGCCGTGATCTGCTTCCAGGCCGCCGATATGTATCAGGTGCAGCTCTTCCGCGGTCAGCTCCGCCAGATGACGCGGATGATTTCGTCCTGGTCGTTCGTGTTCCTGCTGTTCATAGGCATGTCGTTCTTCGCCAGGGTCGGCAGTGAAGTCTCGCGGCTGTGGCTCGCCGCCTTCTTCTTCCTTGGCCTCGCCGCGCTCGTCGCCGAGCGCCTGGCGCTGCGAACGCTGGTGCGTACCTGGGCGCGCGAGGGCCGGCTCGACCGCCGCACCATCATCGTCGGCTCCGACAGCAACGGCGAAGAGCTTGTCGAGGCGCTGAAGGCGCAGGAGGACTCCGATATCCACGTGCTTGGCGTGTTCGACGATCGCAACGACAGTCGCGCGCTCGACACCTGCGCCGGCGCGGCGAAGCTCGGCAAGGTCGACGACATCGTCGAGTTCGCTCGCCGCACCCGCGTCGATCTCGTGCTGTTCGCGCTGCCGATCTCGGCGGAGACGCGCATCCTCGAGATGCTGAAGAAGCTCTGGGTGCTGCCGGTCGACATCCGCCTCTCCGCGCACACCAACAAGCTGCGTTTCCGTCCCCGCTCCTATTCCTATCTCGGCGAGGTGCCGACCCTCGACGTGTTCGAGGCGCCGATCACCGACTGGGACCTGGTGATGAAATGGCTGTTCGACCGCATCGTCGGCGGCCTCGCGTTGCTCGCGGCCCTTCCCGTGATGGCGCTGGTGGCGCTGGCGGTGAAGCTCGACAGCCCCGGCCCCGTGCTATTCCGCCAAAAACGCTTCGGCTTCAACAACGAGCGCATCGACGTCTACAAATTCCGTTCGATGTATCACCATCAGGCTGACCCGACAGCCTCGAAGGTCGTCACGAAGAACGATCCGCGCGTCACCCGCGTCGGCCGCTTCATCCGCAAGACCAGCCTCGACGAATTGCCGCAACTCTTCAACGTGATCTTCTCCGGCAATCTCTCCCTCGTCGGCCCGCGCCCGCACGCCGTCCAGGGCAAGCTCCAGAGCCGCCTGTTCGACGAGGCCGTCGACGGCTATTTCGCCCGTCACCGCGTCAAGCCGGGCATCACCGGCTGGGCCCAGATCAACGGCTGGCGCGGCGAGATCGACAACGAAGAGAAGATCCAGAAGCGCGTCGAGTTCGACCTCTACTACATCGAGAACTGGTCGGTGCTGTTCGACCTCTACATCCTCCTGAAGACGCCGATCTCGCTGCTGACCAAGAACGAGAACGCGTATTGATGGTGGATCGCCCAAGCCAAGCTGTCATCGCCCGGCTTGACCGGACGATCCAGTAATCACCGGCAGCGGACGTCACCACTGACGGCGCGGAGTACTGGATGCCCCGCCTTCGCGGGGCATGACTGCGGAAGTTGTGTCGAGAAACTGCGTAACTGCGTGAGCGTATGATGGCGTATGCGGCGACAGCCGGGGGAATGAACGTAGCGCGACCTGCTGCGCCCGGCGTGCTGGCCTTGCAGCGCGCGATGGTGTGGCTGGCCGGCGCCTCCGGCGCGGTCGTCTTCATCGAGCCCAGCCCCTACGAGATCGTGACGCTGCTTGCGACCGTCACCTTCTTCGCCACCGGCCTGCGGCTTCGCCTCGTCTTCATGCCGCTCGTGCTGCTGCTGATCCTGCTCAATGTCGGCTACACCGTGAGCGCCATTCCGCTGCTCGGCCAGTCCGAGGTGGCAAGCTGGATCGCGACCTCCTGGTACATGGCGGTGACGGTGGTGTTCTTCGCCATGGTCACATCGGAGGATACGGCGGCGCGGCTCGACATGCTGCGGCGCGGCCTCGTGGTCGGCGCGATGGTCGCCTCCACCTCGGCAATCGCTGGCTACTTCAATCTCGTTCCCGGCGGCCACGACCTCCTGACGCTCTACGAGCGCGCGCGCGGCACATTCAAGGACCCGAACGTACTCGGCGCGTTCCTGATCCTGCCGGCGCTGTTTTCGTTGCAAAGCGTGGTCTCGGACAGGCTGGCCAAGGCGTTCCGCAACGCGATCGCCTTCGCCATCATGGCGCTCGCGATCCTGCTCGCCTTCTCCCGTGCCGCCTGGGGCGGCCTGATCCTGACCTCCGGCTTCATGCTGGCGCTCATGGTGCTGACCAGCCCGAGCAATGCGCAGCGCTCGCGCATCATCGTCATGGCGCTGGTTGCGGCCGCGCTGGGGCTGGCGCTGGTCGCCATCCTGCTCTCATTCGACTCCATCGCCGAGATGTTCAAGCAGCGCGCGAGCTTCGACCAGAGCTATGACGAAGGCCGCTTCGGCCGCTTCGGTCGCCACATCCTCGGCGCGGAGATGGCGCTCGACCTGCCGTTCGGCATCGGTCCCCTGCAATTCCACCGCTACTTCCCGGAAGATACCCACAACTCCTATCTCAACGCCTTCATGTCGGGAGGCTGGCTCTCCGGCATCTGCTATCCCGCGTTGGTCTTCACCACCGTGATCACAGGCTTTCGCCACGTCTTCGTACGCGTGCCCTGGCAGCGCGCTTATCTAGCGATCTTCTCTGCCTTCGTCGGCACCGTCGGCGAAAGCTTTATCATCGACACCGACCACTGGCGGCATTTCTGGATGATGCTGGGGGCGATGTGGGGCACGATCGCGGCCGCGCAGGCCTATAAGGCGATGCACTCGGACGTTGGCAAGGCTTCGCTGGAGTCCTAGCAAGCGTTTCGCAAAACGCGGCACACGGCCAGCGGGACGCCGCGCCTTGTCTTTTCCTCGTCCTGCTGCGCTGCGTCCAACCATCTCGAATATGTCCAATCCGTGATGCTCAGGCGCAGACATCTCGATTGACAAGCGGAGACCCGACAATTCTAATCGATTGACCTTTCGCGAGAGCCGTTTGCTCGGACGAAATGGGGCTCGAATGCAGGTCGCGACGCAAAGAAGCGCGGTTGCACAATGATGAAAAAGACGAACCAAGTCGTTCGCGAGGAAATCGTCTGCGAAATGGGAGGGGCGCCGCAGTGACAGGCGATGGCCCTCGGCGCAGTGATGACGAGCCGCCCGAGGGCACTCAGTCCAAGGTGCTTCGGATCGATCGTCTGTGCAAGCGCTTCGGCGGTACCCAGGCCCTCAACGAGGTGAGCATGGCCGTGGGCCGCGGCGAGGTCGTCGCTCTTCTTGGCGAGAACGGCGCGGGCAAGTCGACCCTGATCAAAATCCTGGCGGGCGTGTACTCCGCCGACAGCGGAACCATCTCCTATGCAGGCCAGGATATGACGTCCTCGGTCAGGCGCCTGCCCCTATCGTTCATCCATCAGGATCTCGGACTGATCGACTGGATGACGGTTGCCGAAAACATCTGCCTGACCCTCGGCTATCCCCGCCGTTTCGGCGTCATCGACTGGACCAAGGCGCGCAAGCGGGCCGAGCTTGCCCTTGCAAGACTCGGCGCCGACATCGATCCGGACCTCCGTATCCAAAGCCTGACACGAACGGAGAAATCGCTGGTCGCGATCGCCCGTGCGCTCGCGACTGACGCGGAAATCCTGGTGCTTGATGAGCCGACCGCAAGTCTTCCTGCGGACGAGGTATTGCGCCTGTTCACGGCACTCCGCCGCCTGCGCGATCACGGTGTAGGCATGATCTACGTCTCGCATCGGCTCGACGAGGTGTTCGAAGTCGCCGACCGGATGGTCGTATTGCGCGACGGCCGGATGGCCGGCGAGCGCATGATCACGCAGACATCGCCGGATGAAACCATCCTGCTCATTGTCGGACGCGAGCCATCTCAGGTCTTCCGACGGCCCGCCGAGCGCGAAGGCGCAGCTCGCCTCGGGCTCGACCATGCATCGATGACGTCCGTCGGGCCGATCGACTGCCGCATCCACGCCGGCGAAATCGTTGGTCTCGTCGGCTTGCGTGGCGCAGGCCAGGAGGCCCTCGGCCGCGCGCTGTTCGGCATGGAAGCGGTTACCAGCGGACGAATCCTGATCGACGGTGTGCCCGTCGAGATCAATTCTCCGCGGAGTGCGATGGATCTGGGAATCAGCCTCGTCTGCGCGGACCGCGTCGGAGAATCCATCGTCCCGGGCCTGTCGGTGCGGGAGAACTTCTTCCTCAATCCCCTCGCAGCAGGACACGCGGCTTCAACCTGGCTTGCGCCGGCGAAGGAGCGAGCAACGGCCAGGCGGCTCGGCGTGACTGTTGATCTTCGGCCCAATGATCCGAACCTGGCGATCGAGCTATTGTCCGGCGGAAACCAGCAGAAGGTTGCGATCGGGCGCTGGCTCAATCTGAAATCCAAGGTCTATGTCTTCGAGGACCCGACGGCCGGCGTGGACGTCGGCTCGAAAGCAGAGATTTACAAGCTGTTCGATGTGGCGCTTTCCGAAGGCGCCGCCATACTGATCGTGTCGACCGACTTCGAGGAGATCGCGAAGGTCTGCCATCGCGCGCTGGTGTTCAGCCGCGGCCACGTCGTTCGCGAGCTTCATTCCGACGATCTGTCCATCAGCAATCTGTTGTCCGCCGCTTCCGCCAGCGTCGCGGGCAGCTCCGTCGCAGCGTAAGGGGCGGCTCACTGTCCGAGGCCTAAGATGCAATCCATCAAGTCGAATGCCCTGGAGCCTACGCGACCCGAACTCGCAGCGCTGACCAACGGGCAGGCGATCTTGCGATTGCTCCCGGTGTACGGCTTGCCGTTGCTGACGTTGCTCCTGATCATCTTCTTCTCGATCGCGCTGCCGGATACTTTTCCGACCTGGCTCAACGCACGCTCGATCCTTGCGGACAAATCCATCGTCGCGCTGCTGGCGCTCGCTGCGACCCTGCCGATGATGGCCGGCCGCATCGATCTCACGGTCGGCTTCGGCATCGTGATGTGGCACATCCTGGCGATCAGCTTCCAAGTGAAATACGGCATCTCGTGGCCGATCGCGATCCTGCTGGTCGTGGCTTGCGCGGGCTTCGTCGGTCTCGTCAATGGCGTGCTGGTCGAAGTCGCCCAGGTCGATGCCTTCGTCGCGACGCTGGGCACCGGCACGATCCTCTATGCGCTTGCGCTCTGGCACACCGAAGGCCGCCAGATTATCGGCAATCTGCCGCCCGATTTCGTTGCGATTAATTGGGCGTCGGTATTCGGCATACCGATCCCCGCCTTCTACGTGATCGGGCTTGCAATTGTCTTGTGGATCGTCAGCGAGCGCCTGCCGATCGGCCGTTTCATCTACGCGATTGGTGCCAACGAGAAGGCAGCCGCGCTCAACGGCATTCCGGTGCGGGCCTATGTGATCGGCGTGTTCGTGGCTTCCGGCGTCATCACCGGGCTCGCAGGTTGCGTGCTCGGGGCAAAGCTGCGCATCGGCCAGGCGAATGTGGGGCTCGATTTCCTTCTCCCTGCCCTCGTCGGCGCCTTCCTGGGATCGACGACGATCAAGCCCGGCCGCGTCAATGTTTGGGGGAGTGTGTTCGGCATCCTCATTCTCGCCGTCGGCATTTCCGGCATCCAATTGTTCGGCGGCGCCTTCTTCATCGAGCCCCTGTTCAACGGCACGACGCTGGTCGTCGCGATCGCGCTTGCAGCGTTCGCGCAGCGCCGTCGTGCGGTCGCCAAGCCGCCGCCACGCGATCCAAAGGCAATGCCGACCCAATCAAAATCCGCAGAGACGGCCAGGGCCACCTGACGCCGCTGCGTACGCCGCCGGCAAAGCCGGCCTGGCGGCCGCTTCTGGCTGCCAGTTCAATCCGGGGAGAGAAGCAATGATAGCGAGCAAAGTCGTACTGAAAGGGCTTTTGACGTCGGCGAGCGTGCTACTGCTCGGCACGGCCTGGGCGCGCGCCGATGACGACGCGGCCTATATCGAAAAGGCAAAGACCTTTCTTCAAGACGTGGCAGCACCCGTGACCAAATGGGACGGGCCGACCATGGGTCCGAAAGCACAGGGCAAGAAGCTGATCGTCATCGTCTCGACCGATCAGCGCAATGGCGGTGCGCAAGGCGCGGGCGACGGCGCGGCGGAGGCTGCAAAAGCGTTGGGATGGGACGTGCGCCAGCTCGACGGTCAGGGCACCGTGCCCGGACACGCAACCGCGCTGACGCAGGCGATCGCGATGAGGCCCAACGGCATCCTCAACGTCGGCATCGATAGCAAGGAGCAGCAACCTCTGCTCGAGCAGGCTGCTGCCGCCGGTATCAAGATCATCGGCTGGCATGCCGGCCCGACGCCGGGACCGGTCGAGGGTATTCCCGCCGTCTTCACCAACGTGACGACTGATCCGACCGAGGTCGCGAAATCCGCAGGGCTCCAGGCTGTCGTGAAGTCAGATGGCCACGCCGGCGTCATCCTGTTCACGGACTCGATCTATGCCATCGCAACCGCCAAGACCAACGCGGAGCGGGCTGCCGTGGAAGGCTGCAAGGGCTGCAAGGTGCTTGAAGTCGTCGATACGCCGATTGCCGATCTCTCCAACCGGATGGGCCAGCTCACAACGTCGCTGCTTTCCAAATACGGCAAGCAGTGGACCTACTCGATCGCAGTCAACGACCTCTATTACGACTTCTCGGCGCCAGCACTGCGAGCGGCGGGCGTGGATCCTGCCGAAGGATTCCCGCAGCAGATATCAGCGGGAGACGGTTCAGTTCCTGCGTTCAAGCGCATCCGGGAAAAACAATATCAGAACGCAACCGTGGCCGAGCCATTGAATCTTCAGGGCTGGATCATGGTCGATGAGATCAACCGCGCCTTCGCCGGCGAGAAGCCGAGCGGATTCGTTCCCCACGTCCATCTCTTCACCGCCGACAATGTCGAGAAGGACGGCGGCAAGGACAACAAGTTCGATCCCGGCAACGGCTATCGCGACGAATACAAGAAGATCTGGGCCGTGAAGTAGCAGCACCGGAAGCGAGCAACCACAGAGGCGGTCGCACTCGTCGCTGCGGCCGCCTCCCTCCCGAACCCTCGGACGACTTTCCTCCCCTATTGGAATTTGCAGAGGCAGCCGATGAGCAACGATCTTCCCAAACCCGACTACGCCACCGCCAACCTGAAGCTTGTCGGCTACAGCGACCAGGGCGGACGCTGCGACGGCGTGCAGATCATGGTCCACAAGGGCTTTGCCTATGTCGGCCACATCTTCTCCAAGGGCTTTTCCGTCATCGACGTGCGCGATCCCAAGAGCCCAAAGACCGTCAAATACGTCGCCGCTCCGCACAACACCTGGACGCTGCATCTCCAGGCCGCCGAGGACAAGCTCCTCGTGATCCACAACAAGGACATGTTCGCGCAAGCCGAGCTTGCCGACGAAAAGAACTACTACAAGGGCTCCGTCGACCATCACGCCGACGAGAAGCAGGACGAGCGCGACTGGTCGGCCGGCATGGCCGTCTACGATCTCTCCGCGCCTGGCGATCCCAAGCAGATCGGTTTCATGCCGGTCGACGGCACCGGCCTGCATCGCATCTATTGGACCGGCGGCCGGTGGGCCTATGCCTCCGCGCTGCTGGATGGCTTCACCGATTACATCATGATCGTGATCGATCTGGCCGATCCGACGAAACCGCAACTTGTCGGAAAATACTGGTTGCCGGGGATGAACAAGGCTGCCGGCGAGGTGCCGAACTGGCCGACCAAGAACGGCCGTTTCGGCCTGCACCATCCGATCGTCCGTGATGATGTCGCCTATTGCAGCTGGCGCGACGCCTGCCTCGCCGTCGTGGACGTCAAGGACAAGTCCAATCCGAAACTCATCACCCACAAGGTATGGGCCCCACCGTTCGGCGGCGGAACGCACAATGCGCTTCCCCTGCCCAACCGTAACCTGCTCGTCGTCGTCGACGAGACGGTGCTCGACAATCAGGAAGACGGCTTCAAGCCGATCTGGATCTTCGACAACCAGGTGAAGTCCAATCCGATCAGCATCTCGACATTCCCGGCGCCGTCGAACAAGGACTATCTGAAGGTCGGCGGCCATTTCGGCCCGCACAACGTGCACGAAAACCGGCCCGACGCATTCTACAGCGAGGAGGTCATCTTCGCGACCTATCAGAATGCGGGCCTGCGCGTGTACGACATCAAGGATCAGTTTCGCCCGAAGGAGATCGGCGCGTTCGTTCCGCCGCCGCCTGCGAAGTGGATGGACCCACGGCCTAACCGTCCCGTCGTGCTGCACTCGGCCGACGTCTTCGTCGACAAGAACGCGCTCTGTTACGTCACCGATTTCAGTGCCGGCCTCTATGTCGTGGAATACAAGGGCTAGCCGTGTGAACCCGATGGGGAGAGGTGAACCGAAATCCTCGGTTCATGCCGCGATGCTGATTGATCAGCGAGGCGCCTTCGGCGTCTTGAGACTGGCGCGCTTCTCCGGCGGCGTGGCGAGCACGCCGTTCAGCGCCTCCGTCGCCTCGAGCACGCCCTTGTAGGCGTCGGTCGCAAAGCGCAGCAACAGCTTCAGCTCCTCGTCGGAATAGCGGCTCCAGACCTTGTGCATCGCCTGCTGCATTGGCACGTAGAGCTTACCGATCTCGGCCGTGGCCTCCGGCACGATGGTGATGAACACCTTGCGACGGTCGTCCTCGTCGCGCTCGCGGCGCACATAGCCCGCCTTCTCCAGCCGGTCGACGACGCCGGTGATGGCCCCCGTCGTCAGCCCTGTGACCTCGGCAAGCCGCCCCGCGGTCGCGCGTTCCTCCAGTTGCAGAAAGTCCATGCATTCGAGGTCGGAGCCGGAAATTCCAGCAACGTTCGCAACGGCCTGGCCGTACAGCACGCCCTGCGCCGAGGAGCGGCGCATCGCCTCCTCGAGTTCCTGCACCAAACCCGCGCGCGCTTTCCCTCTTGACAAGGCCAGCCTCATATCTTAGCAGATATATATCTTAGCCACTAAGATAATCAGTGGCCGTGATTTTTACTAGCACCGCAGCAGTCCCAGGAGCAAGCCATGTCGTCACGCCCCCGCAAGGCCCTCATCATCGGCGCCGGCATCGCCGGGCCCGTCGCCGGAATCCTGCTCCGCCGCGCCGGCATCGAGGCGCAGATCTTCGAGGCCTGGCCCTATTCCAAGGGGATCGGCGGCGGCTTGCAGCTCGCGCCGAACGGCATGCAGGTGATGGACGAGATCGGGCTCGCGCGCGAAGTGACCAGCCGCGGCTCGATCGCTGAAGCCTTCGACTTCTATTCGCAAAGCGGCCAGAAGCTCGGCTCGATCAACCGCGACATGGAGCGGCGCTTCGGCCAGCCCGCGGTGAATATCTGTCGCGCCACGCTGAACGAGATCCTGATCGACAAGGCCTGGTGCTCCTGCGTCTCGCTCTATTTCGAGAAGCGCCTGATCAAGATCGAGGACCGCGGCGACCAGCCGATCATCGCCTATTTCGCCGACGGCACCACCGCGGAAGGCGACTTCCTGATCGGCGCCGACGGCGTGCATTCGGTGGCGCGCCGCCAGGTCGTGCCGGACGGGCCAAAACCCTTCAACACCGGCCTGATCGGCTTTGGCGGCTTCGTGCCGCGCGCCGTGCTCGCGGGCCATCCGATCGGCCAATGCGTCGAGACCACGTTCGGCCAGAGCGGCTTCTTCGGCTACGGCTTTTGTAGCCCGGATCCAAATGACGGCGTGATGTGGTGGAGCACGCAGCCCGCCCACGGCATGGATGCGGCGATGTTCCGAGCGCAGGATCAGGCGACGCTCAAGCAGCACTTACGCGACTTCCACCGCGGCTGGCACGATCCGATCCCCGCGATCATCGAGGCAGCTGAAAACATCGTGGTCACCGATACGCTTGACGTCGCGACGCTTCCGACCTGGTCGCGCAAGCGCTCGCTGCTGATCGGCGACGCGGCGCACGCGACGAGCCCGCATGCCGGCCAGGGCGCCTCGCTCGCGCTGGAAGACGCGCTTCGCCTCGGCCGCCTAATGGCGGAGGGCCAGGAGTTCAGCGCTACCTTCCAGAATTTCGAAGCCGAGCGTCGCCCTCGCGCGGAAAAGATCGTTGCGATCGCCCGCCGCAACGGCAACAGCAAGCGCGAATTCTCAGCCACCGGCGCCTTCATCCGCGATCAGATGCTGAAATGGCTCTTGCCGCTGAGCTCGAAGGGGATGGATTTCATGTATGCATACGATGCGCGGGCGGCGTAGCGAGCGCTGCCGATGCGCACGCCGTCGTAGGGTGAGCAAAGGCGCAAAGCGCCGTGCCCACCACTTGAACTCGCCGCGCCGGAAGTGGTGGGCACGCTTCGCTTTGCCCACCCTACAATATGCGGCTACTTCTCCACCCTGAACGTCAGACCCGCGTGCTCTTCAAGCCGCTTGATCAGCTTGTGCTGCATCGCTGCGCCCGGCGTCCAGAAACCAGCCGGCACATCCGGCGTGTCACGCAGCATGCAGACCGCGCATTCGGAGATCATCTTCGAGGTCGAGCCGTAACCGGGATCGCGGTCGCCGGTGACGCCGGCGCGGACCTGGCGGCCGTCGGGCGCGATCGCAACATAAAGCAGATTGAAGAGACCGTTCTCCCGCTCCTCCTTCGACGGCCCCTCGCCCGGCTTCGGCGCATTCGGGCCGGTCTTCTCGGCATTGGCAGCCATCACACGCTTCGCATTGGCCTCGCCTTTCTCGCCGGGACCGGTCAGCACCATCTCGTCGTAGACGAACTCGCGGCCGTAGGGGAAGCCCATCAGCATGTTGGAGCGATGGACATTACGCGTGTTGATCAGCGCCATCATGAACGGCGCGGTCCAGGATTGCAGGTCCTCCTCATAGGCCGCCCTGTTGCCCTTCGGCTGCTTCGGTCCGGTGAAGCCGGGCGTCAGCGCGAAGTGATCGTTGAGAATGGCGACAAGGCTGAGGTCCTTGGCGACCGCATCGAAGGTCGCCTTCGCACTTGCCGCGGTGCCGCCCGATAGCGTGCCACGCATATCGCGCACACGCCCCTTCACGCGCGCAGCCGGCGCACCGAGCACACGCTTGGCCTCTTCCTGCACGAAGAACGTACCGAGCTCGAACGGGACGGAATCATAGCCGCACGAGAACACGATGCGCGCGCCGCTCGTCTTGGCTGCCGCCTCATACTTGTCGATCATCTGCCGCATCCAGACCGGCTCGCCGCAGAGATCGAAATAGTCCGTGCCCGCCGCCACGCAAGCGGCGAGCAGCTCTTCACCGTAGAACTGATACGGACCAACGGTCGTGATCACCGACTTCGTCTGCGCGACCATCGCCTTCAGCGACGCCGGATCAGCCGCATCCGCTACGATCAGCGGCGTGTCACTGGGCGCGCCGATTGCCTCGCGCACGGATTTCAGCTTGTCGAGGCTGCGGCCGGCCATCGCCCATTTCAGCGCCTTGTCGTCCTTGTATTGCGCGGCCAGATATTCGGCGACGAGCTGGCCGGTGAACCCGGTCGCGCCATAGACGACGATGTCGAATTTCGCAGAGCTCATGATCGGCAGCCTTTACTTCTTTCCGTAACTCACGCCCATGCCGGCGCGGACGTCGCTTTGAATTCCATAGGGCGGGATCGGATAGCGCAGGCCGTTTTTCGCCAGCGCCTTCATGCCCGTGATCGCCTTGGCAAGATGTGCTGGGCTCATCGCCATCAGCATCTCGTCGTCCGGCACGCCGCCATAGCGCCGTTCGGCATAGCATGGCAAGGACAGGCTGGGCTCGCCGGTTTTTAGCGCCCGCCCCCAGGAGTCCGCGCAGGCGGTCTCGCCGACCACGCCCCATTCGAACTTCCTGTAGCCGGTATATTGCAGCCCGTTGATCAGGATGATCATCTGCCCCGGCGTCGCATAGACTAGACAAATGTCGGGCGGATCGAGCCGGCCGCTCGCCAGCGGGCTCACCGCGAGCGCCCGGTATTGTCCGAACGGTACCACGTCGAGCGCCTCCTGGCGCTTGCGCGCGTCCTCGGCCGTGCCATGCCACACGCCAACGTAATTCTCGCCCGCAAGCCATTGCTCGTCCTGTGGCGAGAGGCCAATCACGGCGCGACACTGCGCGCCAACGAGATCATCCGCGGTGATGCCGACGGTCCAGCCGAGACGTGAAGCCATGCTCACGATCTGGTCGGTGGTGTGAACCGCATTCGGCCGGCGGATCTTCGGGATCGCCTCCATGTCCTCGGCGCGTGCAAACAGCTTCATGCCGATCACCGTCGTCTTCAGTCGGAGCAGCGTGTTGAGGTCGGCCACGATGCCGGCGAGATCGATCGGTTCGGCGTTCGCTGGCTGCATGGCGTCCTCCCGGCGGCGCGATGATTTTCGTATCCCCGTTTCTAGTCCCTGGCTGGCCCCGGAAGCAACTCGCCGGTTCGGCCCATCAGGCGGTAGGCCACGAGCCCGATCCACTCGCGCACCGCGATATCGGTTTGTAGAAGCCCGTCGCGGCCCATATCGTTGAAGGTGAGGAGATCCTCGCGCCCACCCATTCGCCAATCTACGGGATAGGCCTCGACGTCGAAACCGGCCTTGCGGAAGATCCCGACCGAGCGCGGCATGTGGAATGCCGAGGTCACCAGCAGCCAGCGCTCGCCGAGTTTCGGCGAGACCAATTGCTTTGTGAACGTCGCGTTCTCGTAGGTATTGCGCGAGTTGCGCTCCACGATCAGGCGTTCCTTAGGGATGCCTACACTCTCTAGGATCGGCGCCGAGTAGTCGGCCTCCCTCGCCTCGTTCGAGATCAGGTTGGCACTGCCTCCGGTGAAGACGATGCGCGCATTCGGATAGCGTCGTGCGAGCGCAGCGGGCGCCAACATGCGATCGGCGGCACGGGCGACGACTGGCGTTTGATGCGCCGCCGACAAGTCGGTGTCGACGGAGCCGCCGAGCACGATGATGCCGTCGGGCGCGCCGCGCGAGGCATCCCACGGCGGAAAGCGCGACTCCAGGGGATAGAGCAGGAGCTTGCCGAGCGGCGAGAATGCGGTGAGCGCCAGCAGGACCAGCACGGCCACCGCAAGCCTGCGGCCTGTTCGCGCGAAGCGCGTCGCCATCAGGACGAGCGAGAGGATGCCGAGTTCGACCAGGAAGTTGATCGGTAAGAGCGCGACGCCGAGCGTCTTGGACAGGACGAAAAACAGGGGAGCCTCGCTTTGGGATCATCGAGCCTATCGATGGGCGGACCTTGACGGGCCGATCCTTCTTCAGAAATGTTCTTGAAAGAGGACCGATTGCCGGGTCAAGCCCGATCATGACGAGTCCCAACGAAAACAACCGGACACGCCCTATGACCCACCATCACCTGCAGTCCAGCCCCGAAACCTGCCATTGGGGCTTCTTCGAGGCGAAGCTGAAGCCGGTCCTCACGATCGAGAGCGGCGACGAGGTGACGGTCGACACCATCAGCGGCGGGCCGGACGTGCTGCCCGACCGTAACCAGTTTCATATTCCACCGGAGCTGTTCGAGGTTCATGCGAAGAGCGAGCGCATGCTGCCCGGCCACATTCTCACCGGCCCGATCGCGGTGAATGGTGCCGAGCCCGGCGACGTGCTCGAGGTCCATATTCTCGACGTCACGCCGCGGCAGGATTGGGGCTACAATCTGATCAGGCCGCTCTCGGGCACCCTGCCCGACGATTTCCACGAGACGCGCATTCTCAACATCCCGCTTGATCTGACGCGGATGGTCGGCCGCATGCCCTGGGGCCTCGACCTGCCGCTCAAACCGTTCTTCGGCGTGATGGGCGTCGCGCCGCCGCCCGCCTGGGGCCGCATCTCCTCCCTGGTTCCGCGCGCGATAGGCGGCAATCTCGACAACAAGGAGCTTGGTGCGGGCGCCACGCTCTATCTGCCGGTGTTCGTGCCGGGCGCACTGTTCTCCTGCGGCGACGGCCATGGCGTGCAGGGCGACGGCGAGGTCTGCGTCACTGCGATCGAGACCGCGCTGCAAGGCCGCTTCCGCCTCACGCTGCGCAAGGACATGAAGCTCGCCTACCCACGCGCAGAGACGGTCTCGCACTACATGACCATGGCGATGGACCCGGACCTCGACCAATGCGTGGTGCGCGCGCTGCGCGACATGATCGCGCTCCTGGGCGAGAAACGAAACCTGTCGCGCGAGGACGCCTATACGCTGTGCAGCCTTGCCGCGGATCTGCGGGTGACGCAGACCGTCAACGGCTCAAAAGGCATCCATTGCATGATCGAGAAATCGCTCGTGCACGGCTAGCTCGCCCCGCCGCCCCTCCCCCACAATCCAACAGCCGCCGCCGGTGAAAATCGCGCGGCGCGCCGGCACGCGGAATTTCTCCAGCGATTCCAATGGTCTCGGACACCGGTTCGATCCGGATTTGACTCCTCCCCGTTTCTAAATAGAGTCTTAAACGTTACTTTTCTGTACCCGCGTAAGAGGCTAGCGTTTGTGTCATGGCCACCGAAAAAGCCGAGACTGACCGCATTCCCGTAACCTTGGCGCTCTCGACCATCACGTATCTCGAAAAACTGGTGAGACAGGGCACCCACGGCACCAGCGTTCCCGGCGTCGCACGGACCTTGATCGAAGAAGGCATCCGTCTCGCCATCAAAGACGGACTCTTGTCGATTCGCGACAATGGCAGGACGTGAGGCTCAAGGAGCGCGCAACGCGGACGGTTTTGGACGGGGTGGTCGATTTGCAACCTGGGACCGTCACAACATGCCTGCTGTTTCACCGACCTCGCCAACGTCCGCTGCAACCTGGACCGTTGAGCGCATCGAACTTCTGAAAAGCCATTTTCACGCCGGCCTATCCTGCCGCGAGATCGCCGCTGATATCGGCGTCAGCCGCAACGCCGTTATCGGCAAGCTCAGCCGCCTCAACCTGACGCGCGGTCCGAGGCGGGAGGAGCGGAGCGCGGAGAAGAGTACCGCGCGGGCCCTGCGGACCCTCCGCAGGCTGCAATATGAAATGCTCGCCACGATCCATGACGAGGCCGAAACGCCGCTAGCGCTCGCGCCGATCGATGAGACCAACCGCTGCTCGCTGCTCGAATTGACCCAGAACCGCTGCCGCTGGCCGATCTCGACACCCGGCGCGGATGACTTCTGCTTCTGCGGCAACGCCTCGCCCGACGGCCAGTCATATTGCACGGGCCACGCGCGCCTCGCCTACCGGCCAAACTCGCGCGGGCGCCTCGTGCGTAGCTGACTGCTGCTCGCAGCCACCACAAAGTAAAAACCTCCGGCAGGGCACTGCCGGAGGTTTTGGAGGCCTAGCATGAAGCCAGGAGCCGTCAGTTCAACTTGTCGGCTGGAGGAATATAGCTGAGTAAATCAGCTAAGTAAATAAATTTGAGAGCGAACGAATTGCATGGCACGCCTTCGTTTCACGTAAGGCCTGCTCTGCCAGAGCCGGGCGGCGATAAAGCAGCCAACAAAATCTGCGAAGAAAAACGGCCAAGAAAAACGGCCAAGAAAAAACCCCGGCGGTTGCCCGCCGGGGTTCTCTGATCGGTCGAGAGATCGATCTTAGAAGTTGCGCTGGGCGCGCAGGAGCATGCTGACCGAGTTCTGGTCCTTCAGCTCATACACGGCGGCCGGCTTGGCAGCGGAAGTGATGCCCGGGCTGTTGATCGCGCCGGTATACTTCTGGTCCAGATGCGTCCAGTTCACGTCCGCGGTGAACGCCAGGTTCTTGACCGGGGTCCACACGGTGTTGACACCGATGACCGCGAAGTTGAAGTCCGGATTACAGGTCGAACCGGCCACGGCGATCGCAGCGAAGTTGGTGCAGATCAGGGCCTTGCCCGTAGTGCCGTACTTCAGCTGAGCATAGCCACCGTAGATGGCGCTCGCCCAGTTCGGGCTCCAGTTGTGGGTGTAGCCACCGCGGAAGCCCCAGGTCTTGACGGTGTCGATGCCGGTGCCGGTGCCGAAGACGCCGTCAGCAATGCCAGCGAAACCAGTGCTCTGGTAGGCGCCAGTCAAGCCGGTGCCGCTGAAGATGAAGAAGCTCTGCGGGAACAGGCTCTGGAAGTTGTAGCGGCTCGCACCATCCGTGTAGACGGCCTGCAGGTTGATGTTGTCGCCAGGTCCCGTCGGGATGTTCTTGATCGACAACGAACCCTGAACCGCCCAGCCCCACTTGTCAGCCGGGTGACCGGAGACTTCCGTGGTGCCGTAGTAAGCGGAATGGATGTCATGCGCGGCAACCGAGATCTGGGCCAGACCCCAGGCCTGGTCGACGCGAACAGCACCGACGATGTCGGGAGAACGCGTGCCACCCCAATCGTTGGCACCGTAGACGCCCGTCACGAACTGAGCGGCCGTACCCGAGGACACGTTCCAGAGGTTCGACTGGCCGTTTGTCGCCGTCGTCATATCCTGCAAGGCCACCGAACCGGTGATGCCCTGGCCGAAGTCAGCCGTATAGGCAACCTGGTTGATGCCGTTGACGTTGTTCGAACCGCCCGGAATGGTGTCGGGACCGCCGGCCGGATAGCTCTGCCACGGAGCGTCGAAGATCGAGACCGTGCGGCCGAAGGTGAAGCCGGCGAACTGGATGAACGCATGGTAAAGGCCAAGCTGGGCGCTACCGTCCGAGGCCCCTTGCGCCGACGGGTTGCTGCCGGTCAAGGTGTTGCTCGTCCAGGTGAACACCATGTCCGCGTAGGTGCGCACAACGCCGTACTCGGTCGCCGTGCGGGTGTCGACGGTGAAGTCCATACGAGCGCGGCTGTACCAGTAGTTGGTCAGACGGTTGTTCGAACCCTGGTTCGCGCCCTGCTGGAAGGAATAGTCGCCCGCGCCAACCGTCGCGTCGGCACGCAGGTAGCCGCCGAACTTGATGCAGGTGTCAGTGCCCGGCATGTAGTAGAATCCGGCACCGTACAGGGAGCAGATCTTCACGTATTCGACCGCCTTGGCCTTCACGGGGAGATCGGCTGCCTGTGCTCCGCCCACGGCGATCAGACCCGCCGCTGAGCCGAGCAAAAGGCTCTTCACCAATTTCATATTCAACCTCCAAGTTGCTCATTCATGGCGAGGCGGGCCATCAGCCCCCAGATCCCCGCCTTTTGAAAACCGCTCGGCCGCTTTTCGCCTTCGGAGGCGCGCGCCTTCGCGCGGGCAACCTGTGCGAACCACCTGCAACGGGACGGCCGAAGAATCCCCTTGAACCGTCGGGCGCGAATATGCATGCGTCACTTTGCTAATCAAAATAGTTTATTAGATCAGCTATATGATTGCGGCCGCGCTGTGACCCGGGCGCAACACCGACCGGCCGCAGCCAAGGCTGACCAGGTCATCTGTGTAATATGCGTGACATAATTACCTTGCTCTGGCACGTTGCCTCAGAGCAAACTTGCATCGACAATGGGTGCCGATAGCGTCGGTGACAAGGATCAAACGAGGAGGGAAGCCGTGTCCGCGACGAGGAAGGACGGAGCGCGTCATCGCTCCGTCGGACATCTGGACATCATCAAGTGCTTCACCTGGGAGATCTCCTCGATCAACAACTATCTCGAGGAGCTTCGACAGTTCTGGGCCCGCACGCTCGGCATCTCCGGGCCACAATGGATGATCCTGATGGCGATCTCCGACCTCGACAAGGACGACGGCGTTCCCGTCAACGTCGTGTCCAAGCTACTCCACGTCGATCCGTCCTTCATCACCACCCAGTCGAAGCTTTTGGAGAAGAAGGGCCTGCTGCGCCGCAAGCCCTCGCCGACCGACGCGCGAGTGGTTCGGCTGTCGCTCACCGACAAGACGCAGAAGCATCTCGCAAGCCTCACCGAGCAGTACAAGGCGATTCGGGAATATGTGTTCGAGGAGTTCGACCAGGACGAGTTGACCGCGTTCACCGAGAAGCTCGCCTCCGTCAAGAACCGCCTCGAGAAGGCCTGCGTAAGGGTCGCGCTGGATTTCTGAGATTCTTTAAGCCGGCAACTGACCAAGCCGCGACGCCAGCCAGTCGAAGATGTACTCGTTGGCAAGGGTCGGGTTGTCGGCATGCGACTGCGCCGCGGCGGTCTCCTCGGCGGTGAACACCCGAAGCGTCACATCCGACCGCGTGGAGCGCACCTGCTGCACCATCTGCCGCGCGCGGTCCGGCTTCAGCCAGCCGTCGTCACCGAGCGTGATCAGCACCGGACAATCGATGTCGCGGGCGATCAGGGTGGCCTCGGGTCCGGGGACGAGGCTGGCATCGCGCAGCATGATGCGGTTGGCGAGAAAGGCGCGCTCGTGCAGATCCCACAGACCGCCGTCACACACCGCCGCCGCGAGCCGCGGCTCGTGCACGATCGCGCGGGCCACGAATGAGGAGCCCCAGCCGTCCGCGAGGATGGCGACGCGGCCGAAGTCGACGTCGGCACGCGACGACAGATAGTCCATGATCGCGGTGATCGAGGTCTCGAGATCGCGCCGGCGCAGGATCCTGTCGAGGTCATCGTCGCTGCGCTCGCCCAGAAGATCGATCGCCAGCATCGACAGGCCGCGCTCGCGCGCGAACGGCGCGAGCTTGATCAAGAACTCCTCCTTGCGATGCCCGGGCTCGCCAATGCAGACCACCGTCGCCCGCGGCCAGCCCGTCGGCTGCGCCGGCAGGAAGTAGCCCTGCAGCGAATGACCGTTCAGCCACGGCATCGTGACGACCTCGCCTGCGGGACTGCTCACCTTGAGGAAGCTGCGCGCGCAACCCTGCATCGCCAAAACCGCCTCAGTGCGCCGCGGGTCCGCAGGCTCGAGCGGAAGTGCTGCGGCATTGTAGTAGCTGATGGCGCGAAGCCAGTTGCGCTGGGCGGTGGCGATATGGCCGCCGGCGAACGCCGCGTCGCCGCGCTCGCGATTGGTCTGCGCAAGCGCCAGCCATTCGCGATGCCAGGAGAGCTCGTCGCCGCGCCTGATCCGTCGCGCGATCAGGAGGCACTCGGCGATCGTCGCCCCGCCCTCCTGGGCGGCCGCGAGCAATCGCATGAATTCGGCGGAGAGGTCTTCCCGCTCCGGCCAGAAAGCCCAATCGTCGGGAAGGCAGGCGGGGATCATGCGAAACGAAGCTTCATTTGCTATCTTCAACAATTGACCGAATAACTTATTTTGGTCCAGCTACCAAGGTACCGGCGGCCGAAACGAGCCCGCAACGGCCCGCCTGGCGATCAAGATCGCTTGAGTGACTTCGTGATATCGCGTGGGCGACATCCCGTTGCTTCGCGATCGCGACCGCCGCAGCAAAATTTCTGCGTCAACTCGCTGCGACGGCTGCTCTTTGGCCCGCAACCGAGTCGCAATGCTCCCGAGACCGAGCGACCCGCAGCGAAGCGCAATCCGGGATCATCGCCTCAGCGCGCGCACAACTTCGGATGCGCTTCGCCTGACGAGGTTGTTGAAGCCTTCGCCCCACTCTCGCTGTCATCGCCCGCGAAAAGCGGGCGATCCAGTATTCCAGAGACAGTGACGTATATGGAGAGGCCGCGGCGTACTGGGTGCCCGCTTTCGCCTTTCGCGGGGCATGACGGCTACAACGTGGACACACGACACTCCTGCAAAAATGGCATGGCTTCGCAGGGACGACATCGAATTGGCAATACCGCCCCTCGCCTCACCCCAGCCGCCAACCGACCTCCCGGGCAAAGCCCTCGTAGAAGGCGCGCTCATAGGCCTCTTCGGGCGTGGCGCGCACGCGCTGATCGAGGCGCACGGCGTCCTCGCCGACCAGGATGCGCCACCGCTCGGCCTTGACGCCGTCGAGGATGATCTTCGCGGCCTGCGCGGCCGTGGTCGGTGCATCCTCGCGAAAGCTGCGAGCACGCTCGGCGAACGCCGCCTGGACGTCCTCGTCCGACATCTTGTCGGCATCCGGCACGCCGGCCGCGACCATGCGCTTTCGGGTCAGCGCGACCTCGTCGGCATTGAGGCGCTCTGAGCCGTCGCCGCTCTGCACCTTGCGCGAGTTGGAGACGATCGATGTGCCGATGTGACCGGGCATCACCACCGAGCATTTGACGTGCGGCGCGTGCAGGCGGAGATCGTTGATCAGCGCCTCCGTAAACCCCTTCACCGCGAATTTGGCCGAGCTGTAGGCGGTGTGCGCCTGCCCCATGCCGATCGAGGCCCAGAAGCCGTTGACGCTCGCGGTGTTGATGATGTGCGCCTCGTCGGCCGCAACCAGCATCGGCAGGAAGGTGCGCACGCCGAGATAGACGCCGCCCCAGCAGATGTTGAAGGTGCGCTCCCACTGCTCGCGCGTGTTGGTGAACAGGCTGCCACCGCCGCCGATGCCGGCATTGTTGAACAACAGATGGATCCTGTCGGTCTTCTGCTGCTCGGCAAGCTCGTCACGAAAGCGCTTGAGATGATCCTCGATCGCGACGTCGGCGACATGGGTTGTGACGCGCAGGCCCTGCGGCAGCTTCTCGACCTCGCACAGCCGCCTGGTCTCGGCCATCGCGGCTTCCGAGACATCGCACATCGCGACGTTGCAGCCCTCGGCGACGAGCTGGCGCGCGAGCTCGCGCCCCATCCCCGTTCCCCCGCCGGTGATGACGGCGATCTTTCCGGAAAAGTCCTTCATGGGCTCGGCCCCTCGCTATTGGTCTGGTTGTTGGTCTTGTTGGCCTTCGCGGGCAATGCATGGGCCGCTGCAAAGTGTAGCAGCGCCGCGCCTGCGGTAAAGCAGGCCGGCGCTGCGGCACGACGACGGCAAAAGTCGGCGGACGAATTATTCCGCCGCATGGACATCGCATGGCGCATTGCAGGCGGGAAGATTGTCGGCGGTGATCGCATTCCACAGCGTGAGCAGCTTCTCCCGCAGCTCGAGCGCACGACCACGATTGCGGCCTTCACCGCGTTCAAACCTACCGGCTGCAACCACAGCGATGAAGCGGGCGAGCGGCGACGCCGCCTTTACGATGGTTCATAGCAGCCGGTTCCCCGTATTTGTCCGGCTTCGGATTGAGGGGATTTTTTTTACAATCCGAATCATCAAATGGGGCGAAAAGCTGAGGTGAGTCTTCAAGCCATCGTGTCGCGATCGACACAGGGCGTGGCACTCCACTTGCATCTCCTCATGGCGAGTAACAACCAAAGAGGTGAAATGCATGTTTATTACCGTCGTGGCCGTGCTCTGCCGGCTTGGCGCAGCAGCCTCAGGCGGTTGCGTCGAGGAAATCGTCACCGACAGCAACATGACGCCCGAAATCTCGCTCATGCAGTGTGCGGTCGGCGCGCAGGCCGAACTCGCAAAATGGATGGGTGAGCACCCGATTTATCACGTCAACTGGCGCATCGAACGCTACAAGTGTGTGCCAGGTCACTACGAGATCAAGGGCCACGCCTAAGGCCCTACCCCGAAAGGGGAGGAAACGCCCGGAGGACCGGTTTCTGCCGACCTCTTGCAAAACGTGCTGAAAACAGTCGGAGCGAGAGGATCTAAACCTCGGCCCCAGCCTTCCGAAGCGGAGGCAAGCATTTGATTATTGTAGATTTCCTAAGAAACAGCCGGATTGGCGTCTCCCGGAATGGCCTGCAATACAAAGCCTAGCGACTTGGCACGGCGTCGAAGGTTAGCAAGGACGCGGCTGCGGTATTGTTGCTCATAGTGGTCGGCGCCTGGATCCCTGTAGCTCATGCCGTGCCGAAGAGTGTTGTAAAATAGAACTGCTATCTTCCGAGCGGTCGCTGTCACCGCTTTTGACTTACCCACACGTGAGGATAGCCGGCGATAGAATGCGCCGAGCGCCGTATCGCTACGTCCGACGGTCGTTGCTGCCAACCGCAACAGTGCGGCTGCCCGACTGGAGGATCTCCGTGTCCGCGACGAAAGCACCTTGCCGCCGGAGATTTTGTTGCCGGGTGCAAGGCAGAGCCAGGAAGTGAAGTGCTTAGCACTCGGCCAGGCCCTCAGATCGGTGCCACACTCGCCGACAAGCTTCAATGCCAGCGATGGTCCCAACCCATGGATCTCGGTCAGATCGACGCCGAGCACTCGGTAGAGTGCGGTTCTGACGTCGAAGGTGGGCGTGTTGACTTGCTTAGTCTTGATGCGTGGCTTGGATAGCTTCCCGGCCGGCTTTGCGCCCTTACTGTTCAGTGTAGCGATCAGGACCTCGAGCTTGCGATCGCAGTCGAGTATCTTCGCTTGGTAGACGTCGTAAAGTTCCAGCGATTGGGTCAACGCGAAGACATGTTCGTGTCGATTGTTGCCTACCAGTGCTGCGCGGATCGTCTCGATGGATGAATGGCACCGCACGTCCCGATAGGTTGCCAAGACGTCAGGATTCCGCTCACCTGCGGCAATGGCTCGGATGATCCGCATGCCGGTTACGCCCGTGATATCCGTGACCACATGATGGAGCTGCAGATTCATCTCCATTAGAGCCTTCTGCATATGCTGTATATGGGCGGCGGCATATTCGACCAGTCGCTCCCGTTGACGCAGATACGCGCGCAGGGTTGCGATCTCAGCATCAGGTCGGAAGCTGCCGCGTAACAGGCCATAGGAATGAAGCTCGCGCAGCCACGCAGCGTCGCTGACGTCGGTCTTGCGTCCAGGAACGTTCTTGGCGTAGCGCGCATTGACCAAAATCACATCAAACCCGCGCTGCTCCAGAATCTCGTAGACGGGGATCCAATAGATCCCGGTAGATTCCATCGCGACACTCGTCACGCCGCAGGCTTTGAACCAATCTGCCAGATCATGCAGGTTTTGGGTGAATGTGCCAAAAGCACGCACAGGTGGGTCGTTAGAAGCGGCGGGGTTAACCGCAGCCATATGCATCCTTGATCCGATGTCGATGGCGGCGGCCCCGACGTTGATCAGCTTCAGTTCCGGTCGGGCTCCGGTCGTCCTCTTGGGCATGGCAATCCTCCAATCAATGATGAGTAGGAGGGTCTGGGCTATGCCAATCGTCATCTTCCTAATCGGGGTCGCTGTCGAAGCAGCGTCACCACTCTCAAGTCCGCATGCACCCATGGACCATGTTTTTTGACGGGGATTGAGCCTCCAATAATCAAACGGCCGCTACCCTCCCAGCCGCAGAGGATACACAAGGCTGTTTCTAAGCCGCACAGGCGCGCCGCTGTGCTAGACGGTTTTTGAAAATTGAACTATCATCCGGCGATTGAGATCAGACACGTTCGTCCGCCCGAAAATGACCGCGATGCTGTGGCCAAGCTGCCACTCGCACTGTGTTCCGACAGGAAGCGTCGGATACCGAACCGTTTGTAGGCTCGCGTCGCGAATACGATACTTGCACCGAGGCTGAGATCAGCCGCTTGATATTGGACTCGGTGGCCGCCCGATATTTTGCGGGTGGACGTTTCCTTTTCTTTTCCTGACGCTGCGATTTGGGTTCTGCCATGAACCGCAATCAATACTTCGAAAGGCCACGCTGCACCCCGTGCGACCAGCCGCGCACATTCGTCCGAAGCGAACCGGCCGCCGGGCGGTACGAAATTCGATCGTATGAATGTCCGGCCTGCAAGAGCGTGCTGCGGATCGTCGAGCGCACCGAGCCGAGCATGTTTCCGCACTGATCAGGAACCTCGTCGGTGCAAGCGACTTGGTTAGACGCTTTCCGAATGGGCTTACCGATGGCGATCGAGGCTTTCAGATCCACAACGCCGCTGTTTCTTCCCGAGCGATTTTTCGTCGGACGGCTCGAAGGCTGGGCCGTATTGGAGAGCCTGGTTGGCGGATTACTGAAGCGCGCAACGATAGAAGGCCACGGCGAACTGGATGCGGACACTGATACTGTGGTGTTCATCGAGACCTATACGTTCGATGATGGACACACGGACACGCTGCATTGGACGATACGAAAAGGCGACGGAGGCAAGTACACCGGGTTGGAAAATCGCCTTGAAGGCGAGGCCATAGGCGAGCAAGCCGGCTGCGCATTCCATTGGAAGTACACCCGCGACACGCCGCAAGCCGGCGGCAAATCCTTCAAGCTGAATTTCGACGATTGGTTCTACGCGATCGACGAGCGAGCCTGCATCGTGCGAGGTAGCGCCGGGCGAGCCGGCATCCCGTTCGCGACGGGGCATGTCACCTATCGGAAGGTCTGACGGTTCGGGCGGCGACCAGCCTCGCGCAAAATGGCCCGAGCGCACGACGCAGACGCCGCACGATTGGCAGCCGGATTGCGATCGGGTGAGGAGCGGAGGCAGTGGTTTGGTTAGACGCGCGCCTTCGTGTCACGCCTCACGATTTTCACGAGGGTTTCATCAATTCGGCTTTGCCACCGTGGCCCTCCGCGCTTGAAGTGCTCAACGACTTCAGGACTCAATCGGAGAGAAACGGCTTTCTTTGTCGGCGCCTTGTTGGGGCCGCGCCCCTTGCGCATGCCCGGGAAAACTTCGTCGAACGGGCGGGCCTTTGCGAAGTCGTCCTTCGTCCATTCCGGATTGTCACTCACTGCGCGCATATCGCTCGCTGTGTAGCGCTTCTTTGACGTCTTTTTCTTAGCGGCGGTTTTCTTCATATGCCTTCCTCTCATCCTTGCTTGCAGGGCGCATGCTGATGATGCTGATGGCCTCCTTGCCGTAAACGGCAAAGACGACACAAATCACTCCGCGAATATTCACGCCGATTGCACGATAGCGCTTTCCTCGCGCCGGCAACACGAATGCCCGATCGAAGAATCTCTCATTGAGATCGGCGAAATTCATCCCGTGCTTGTCAAGATTCGCGAGGCGCTTCGGTTCGTCCCATATGATTTTCACCGGATTATTTTGTAGATACAAAATGGTTTTGGGTCAAGGTAGTGAGATGGTTCGGCTTCAGAAGCTATCCACGCCGCGTGCGCCAATGTCCCTTATGCGCCGCGAACCAGATAGAAGCTCGACGCCGGAGCCTGTTCGGCTTGCCCGACGTGAGGACGACGACCATGGGTCAGATCGTGCGCGCCAGCGCCGGGTCCCGGGTCTTACAGGGGGCCCCGCGCCAGGATGGCGTCAGTCCGCCGATTTACCTCGACGTCTCAATGATTTCGCAAAATCCGCTGCGCCTGGCGCCACCCGTCGGCGGCTACTATGCATGGGGTTGTTTTCGCCGTTTTGCCGGGACGACCGCCAACGGGGCGATCCGCTGGCGCCGACCGCCCGAAACCTGATCTGACATTGTTGAGAATTTTGGTCGGAGCGAGAGGATTTGAACCTCCGACCCCTAGTCTCCCAGACTAGTGCGCTAACCGGGCTGCGCCACGCTCCGAATGCCGTTCCCATAGCTAGGATCGCGGCTTTGCGCAAGGCGCCTGAACCGCCCGGAAAACCGGGAACATCCCCTTGAAGTCGCAGGATGCCCCTGCTCAGCCGACCTTGAGCGCCTCGTCGAGCAGTTCGCGGCAGGCGACGAGGTCCTGGAGCACCCGCTCCAGCCGCTCCCGGTCGGCCGGGCTCGGGCCAGCGCGTTCGCTTGCGCCCTTGCGGAAGGTGGTGAGGATTTCCTCGTCGTCGATCTCGGCGAAGCGGAAATCGATGCCTTCCTCCTCCTCGCCCTGGTAGTCGTCATCGTCGGTATCGGCGACGCCGCGGATCTCGGGCTCCTCCTCGGGCTCCATCAGGCTCTGGCCGATCGCGTCCTCGATCGCGCCGAACGAGACCGCGGCCGACGAATCGGCGAGCCCCTGGACCGACTTGATGCCGTGCTCCTTGAGGATCCGCTGCACGCCGCGGATGGTATAGCCCTCGCCATAGAGCAGCCGGCGGATGCCCTTGAGCAGGTCGACGTCGTCGGGGCGGTAGTAGCGGCGGCCGCCGCTGCGCTTCATCGGCTTGATCTGGGAGAAGCGGGTCTCCCAGAACCGCAGGACGTGCTGCGGGATGTCGAGGTCCTGCGCTACTTCGCTGATGGTGCGGAACGCATCCGGCGCCTTGTCCAAATGCGGCTCTCCTATGGGAGGCGATTATGCCTCGGCTTGAGTCTTGCTGCCGTCGCCATTGGCCTTGTGTTGCGAATTGATCCGCTGCTTCAGGATGGCGGACGGCTTGAACACCATCACCCGGCGCGGCGAAATCGGCACCTCGGTACCGGTCTTCGGATTGCGGCCGATACGCTGGCCCTTCTTACGCACCATGAAGGAACCGAACGAGGACAGCTTCACCGTCTCGCCCCGCTCGAGGCAATCGGTGATCTCCTTCAACACGAGTTCCACGAAGGCAGACGATTCCGTCCGCGACAGGCCGACCTTTTGGTAGACGGCCTCGCAGAGATCAACACGCGTTACGGTTTTACTAGTCTCGGTCATCGCCCTGCCCCACATCACGGCGAACAATTGTCGTCTAAAATTATGAGGTTACGAGACGACGGTCAACCCGCTCATCCCTGCTTTGAGTCGCCAAAGTGGCCCGCAATCTCGGCAAAATTTTATCGAACGCGCTCTACTACCAGCGGACGAGTGCGGAACCCCAGGTGAAACCGCCGCCCATGGCTTCGAACAGCAGCAGGTCGCCCTTCTTCACCCGACCGTCCTTCACTGCGACCGAGAGCGCCAGCGGAATGGAGGCCGCCGAGGTGTTGCCGTGCTTGTCGACGGTCAGCACCACCTTCTGCGGCGCAATATGCAGCTTGTGGGCGGACGCATCGATGATTCGCTTGTTGGCCTGGTGCGGGATGAACCAGTTGATGTCCTCGGCGGTCATGCCGGTGGCGTTGAAGGCATCGACGATCACGTCGGTGATCATGCCGACGGCGTGCTTGAACACCTCCTTGCCTTCCATGCGCAAATGGCCGACCGTCCTGGTCGAGCCGGGGCCCCCATCGACGAACAGCTTGGCCTTGTGGCGACCGTCCGAACGCAGATGCGTGGTCAGCACGCCGCTGTCGGAGGTCTTGCCGGCCTGCGTCTGCGCTTCCAGCACGATCGCGCCCGCGCCGTCGCCGAACAGCACGCAGGTGCCGCGGTCGTTCCAGTCGAGGATACGCGAGAAGGTTTCCGCGCCGATCACCAGCGCGCGCTTGTAGGCGCCCGTGCGCAGGAAGTTGTCGGCAGTGGCGAGCGCGAACACGAAGCCGGAGCAGACCGCCTGCAGGTCGAACGCCGCGCCATGGTTGATGCCGAGTCCGTGCTGAACGGCGACTGCGGTCGCCGGAAACGTGTTGTCGGGCGTTGAGGTCGCGAGCACGATCAGGTCGATCGCCTGCGGGTCGAGCCGGGCATGCGCGAGCGCGGCGCGCGCCGCCCTGATCGCAAGGTGCGAGGTAAACTCGTCGTCGGCCGCGATGTGACGCTCACGAATGCCCGTTCGTTGCACGATCCACTCGTCCGACGTGTCGATGCGGGCTGCCAACTCGGCATTGGTCACGACACGCTCCGGCAAATAGCTGCCGCAGCCGAGCACGACCGATCGAATTTGAGTCACGAAACAGCCTCCTGCGCGGTCGGCACGGAACTAAACGCGCCACCGTCGCGGTTGAGCATCTGATTGATCTTGGTCAGGAGATCGTAGTGGACCATCTCATAGCCAACATCGATCGCATAGGCAAAGCCTTCGGCGCTGATTCCGCCATGGCTCTTGACCACGAGTCCCCTCAATCCGAGGAACACACCGCCATTGGACTTGTTCGGGTCCATCTTGTCGCGCAGGGCCTGGAAAGCGCCGCGCGCGAAGAGGTAGCCGAGCTTGGACATCCAGCTCCGCTGCATCTCATTGCGGAGCAGTTCCGCCATCTGCCGCGCGGTTCCCTCGGCTGCCTTTAGCGCGATGTTACCGCTGAAGCCCTCGGTGACGATCACGTCGGCCAGCCCCTTGCCGATGCCGTCGCCCTCGACGAAGCCGAGATAGTCGAGCTCCGGCAGATTCATCGCGCGCAGTGTTTCGCCGGCCTCGCGGATCTCCTCGTGGCCCTTGATCTCCTCGGTTCCGATATTGAGCAGACCAACCGAGGGGCGCGGCTTGTCGAACAGCACGCTCGCCATCGCTGCGCCCATGACGGCCAGCGACACCAGGTGGTGCGCATCGCCGCCAATGGTGGCGCCGAGGTCGAGCACGACAGACTCGCCACGCTTGGTCGGCCACATCCCGGCGATGGCCGGGCGGTCGATGCCGGGCAGCGTGCGCAGGTGGAAGCGCGACATCGCCATCAGTGCACCGGTATTGCCGGCGGAGACCGCAACATCCGCCTCGCCTTTCTTGACCGCATCGATGGCGAGCCACATCGAGGAGGTCTTGCGGCCGCGCCGCAGCGCCTGGCTCGGCTTGTCCTCCATGCTGACGGCGACGTCGGTATGGATCACCTTCGCGGCGGCCTTCAGCGAGGCGTGCTTCTGAAGCTCCGGCTCGATCTTGGCGCGGTCGCCGACCAGCAGGAATTCGATATCCGAATGCCGGGCAAGCGAGATGGCCGCGCCGGGAATGACGACGGGCGCGCCGACATCGCCTCCCATGGCGTCAAGCGCGATTCGAACCTTGCTTGGCATGAACGTCCCGGAAACCTGATCTCGTGCGGTCTAAGAACTCGAGGGGCCGCGAAATGGGTTCGCCATCATCAACAGCGATCGGCCAGGCGCCACACCGCACCCGGACCGGGCCGCGACAATAGCGTTTTGTCACCCCGAAACAACCTCTTGCCCCCAGTCTTTTGGATTCCGGACGATCACGAATCGGGCCCATCCCGGCGAGAAAAACATCGTGAAATCAAACGGATGAAACAATCTTTGGACCTGACGAGGCAAACCATTCATGCACAACGCAAAGCAAGCCCGCCACAGACCCACTGGGATTTGCCCTCATTTGCGTTTGGGCTTGTCCTGAAGCGCCTTCAACACGGCAAAGGGGTGATCCCCGGGATCGGGCGCCGTCACCTGCGCCTCGAACACCACCCCCGGCTTGCGCGGATAGGGGTCGATGCCCAAAAACAGGGCGTCCGTCGCCAGCCACCCGAGGTCGATGACGCCGGCAATGATCGCCTCCGGCGGCTCGGGGACGGCCTCCGCGTCGTCGCTGTCCTGCCCCTCCTCGATGAGATCGGCCAGTCGCCGTGCCTCCGCCTCGGGGGCGAACACCAGGTCGATCTCCTCGTCGATCTCGCTCTCGATCGGGTCGAGAGTCACCACGCAGGTCTGGCCGATTCGCGCCCGAACCTTGCCGGTGACATGAACCCGCCCGCCGCTCTTCGGGGATACGTCGAAAGAGGCCTGGGCGGAGAGGATCTCTCGAACACCCGCGACCTCGGCCATGGCCTCGCGCTCGCGGCTCGATGCCTCGATGTCCCGATGCAGGCCGGTGTCCGGGATCTGCGCCACGATCACTGGCGCGCGCCACGGATCGGTCTCGGGTCCGGCGTTGGGTCTGGTCATGGCGCCACATGCTCCCCTGGTGGCGGTGGAAACGCAAATGAACCGCGCAGCAGCGCGCCCTGGTCGGCCCTGGCGAGATCGGCCTCGGTGGCCTTGGCATAGGCCGCAAGCCGCCGCGCCTGCGCGCTGTCCGTCCCATTCAAGATATTCTTGCAGAACGCCGACGCCAGCGCCTCGTCGCCCTCGTCCATGGCCTGGTCATAGGCCCGGGCCCGGCCATAAAAGGCCTCGCCAAAGGCCCGCATCCGCTTGGGGACGGTCTGATCCCCGACGCCCATCTCCCGCAGATTGTCGTCCATGTCCTCGCAGAAGCGGTCGAACAGCGCCTGCGAGAGCTCGGTGCCGTCGGAAGCCGCCCGCAGCCGGCGCAGCAGGAGCCACAAATGCAAGAGAAGCAGGTCGAATCGGCCGTTAACTGTGTCCGGGACGGCCAAGTCCCGGTAAAACATGGGTTCTCGTGCCTGCGTCACGATCATGCCATAGATGGCCTCAATGGTGCCGCGCGGGGCTAGCCGGGGTTTCCTGAAGTGTTTGAACGGCCAGAGCATTGTGGGTTCCGCATGCGTGTGCGCGCGGGTTGCGCTCGCCGCGTCTGCCCGGTACTTCAGCGCCTCGCGCGACGCAAGGGGACGGGATAGTTCCGAGAATGACCAATTCGAGCCAGACCAGCCACCGCAGCGCCAAGGTGCGCGGCCGTTACGCGCGCTGGCGCGCCGTCGCCGCCGCGGCGCTCGTCAGCGTGGCGCTTGCCGCCTGCACCGGCGAACAATTCCAGAAGGGTTACATCCTGCCGCCCGGTGCGCTCGAGCAGATTCCGCTGGGGGCGAGCCAGGACCAGGTGCTGATCGTGATGGGCACGCCCTCCACCGTCGCAACGCTCGACGGCGAGGTGTTCTATTACATCTCCCAGCGCTCCCAGCGTCCGGTCGCCTTCATGAACCAGAGTGTGGTCGACCAGCGCGTGATCGCGATCTACTTCGACAAGAATCGGCGCGTCCGCCGGCTCGCGAATTACGGCCTGCAGGACGGCAAGATCTTCGACTTCATCAGCCGCACCACGCCGACCTCGGGCCAGGAGCTCAGCTACCTCGCGCCGCTGTTCAAGCTGCTCAGCTTCAACTGAGGCCAGGCTGCGGCGTCGTGCCGCCCCGCGCTGCTTGCGGTTGCACGGCGCCTTCCCTACGCTCCCTGCAAAACAAGAGGCAGGGAGTGGATTCGTGACAAGGACATCGTTTTCCCGCCGGCGCGTGCTGACCGGCGCGGCAGCCCTGTCGACGGCGGCGATTCTGCCGCGCACGAGCCTGGCAGACTGGAAGCCCACCGAGAACATCCGCATCATCGTGCCGGCCGCCGCCGGCGGCTCGACCGACGTCATGGGACGACTGCTCGCGGCGCATCTGCAAACCGTCTGGGGCCAGTCGGCGGTCGTGGAGAACCGCTCAGGCGGCGGCGGCACCATCGGCACCGCGGAAGCCGCGCGCGCCAAAGCGGATGGCCACACCATCCTGATCGGCAACCCCGGCCCCAACGCGATCGCCTACAGCATCTTCAAGAACCTCAGCTACAATGCGGAGCAGCTCCAGGCGGTCTCCAACATGATCAGGATCCCGAACATCGTCTCGGCGCATCCGAAGACAGGCATCAAGTCGATCGGAGAGCTGATCGCTTTCCTCAAGGCCAATCCGGACAAGTTCAGCTATGCCTCCTCCGGCGTCGGCCAGAGCCCTCACCTCACCGGCGCCTGGTTCCTCCAGCTCACCGGGCTGAAGATGACGCACATCCCGTTCCGCGGTGCCGGCCCCGCGCTCCAGGCGGCGCTTGCCGGCGACATCCAGGTCCTGTTCGACAACCTCTATCCGAGCCTGCCGCAGGTGCAGAACGGCACGCTGAACGGGCTCTGCGTCACCACGCCGGAGCGCAGCGAACTCGCACCCAACCTTCCGACCATGCGCGAGAGCGCGCCGGAGCTTGCCAATTTCGACGTGTCATCCTGGTTCGGCGTGTTCCTGCCAAAGAACGTGCCCGCCCCAGTGCTCGAGGCGCTGAATCTGCAGGTCAAGGCGATGCTCGCGCGCGAGGACATCAGGAAGAACATCGCCGCGATGGGCGCACGCGCCGACTACGGCACGCCGCAGCAGTTTTCCGACTTCGTCGACGCCGAGACGAAGAAGTTCGCGAGCATCATCCAGAAGGAAGGCCTTCAGATGGATGTGCAGTAGGTGGTGTCAGTCATTCCGGGGCGGTCCGCAGGACCGAACCCGGAATCTCGAGATTCCGGTTCGATGCTTCGCATCGCCCCGGAATGACAACGGGAAAAAAACAAAAACCCCGCGGCCTGCGCCGCGGGGGTTTTGTTTTGCGCTGTCCCTGCTGCTCAGTGCGCGAGGATCGCCAGCAACAGCAGCGCCACGATGTTGGTGATCTTGATCATCGGGTTCACCGCGGGGCCGGCCGTGTCCTTGTAGGGATCGCCGACGGTGTCGCCGGTCACGGCGGACTTGTGGGCATCGGAGCCCTTGCCGCCGAAATGACCGTCCTCGATGTACTTCTTGGCGTTGTCCCAGGCGCCACCGCCCGAGGTCATGGAGATCGCGACGAAGAGACCCGTGACGATCACGCCGAGCAGCATGGCGCCGACGGCCGAGAATGCCGCCGACTTGCCGGCCGCGCCGCCGCCCGCGATCGCGTAGATCACGAAGTAGACGACGATCGGCGAGAGCACCGGCAAGAGCGAGGGGATGATCATCTCCTTGATCGCCGCCTTCGTCAAAAGATCGACCGCCTTGCCGTAGTCGGGCTTGTCGGTGCCCTGCATGATTCCCGGCTTCTCGCGGAACTGACGTCGGACCTCCTCGACGATCGCGCCGGCCGCACGGCCGACCGCAGTCATACCCATCGCGCCGAACAGATACGGCAGCAGACCACCGAACAGTAGGCCCACCACGACGTAGGGGTTGTTGAGCGAGAAGTCCGGATTGACCCCTGCGAAGTAGGTATGCTTCGCGGAGTCCGCAACGAAGAACTTGAGGTCCTGGTTGTAGGCCGCGAACAGCACCAGCGCACCGAGACCGGCGGAGCCGATCGCGTAGCCCTTGGTCACTGCCTTGGTGGTGTTGCCGACCGCGTCGAGCGCGTCGGTCGACTTGCGTACTTCCTTGGGCAGGCCCGCCATCTCGGCGATGCCGCCGGCGTTGTCGGTCACCGGGCCGAAGGCGTCGAGCGCGACGACCATGCCGGCGAGCGCCAGCATGGTGGCGGTCGCGATCGCGATGCCGAACAGGCCGGCAAGGCTGTAGGTGACGAGGATGCCGGCGATGATGACGATCGCGGGCAGCGCTGTCGCCTCCATCGAAACCGCAAGGCCCTGGATGACGTTGGTGCCGTGGCCGGTCACCGAGGCCTGGGCGATCGACTTCACCGGACGATAGTCGGTGCCGGTGTAGTACTCGGTGATCCAGATGATCAGCGCGGTCACGACGAGGCCGACCACGCCGCACTCGAACAGCGCCGCACCGGTGTAGTCGACACCCTCGAGCTTGCCGAAGCCGATCAGGTAGTAGATCACGCCGGCGATGCCGATCAGCGACAGGACGCCGGTTGCGATCAGGCCCTTGTAGAGCGCGCCCATGATCGACTGGCTCGGCCCGAGCTTCACGAAGAATGTGCCGATGATCGAGGTGATGATGCAGATGCCGCCGATCGCGAGCGGCAGCGTCATCATGCTGGCGAGGATCGGCGTCTTGGCGAAGAAGATCGCTGCCAGAACCATGGTGGCGACCGCGGTCACCGCGTAGGTCTCAAACAGGTCGGCGGCCATGCCGGCGCAGTCGCCGACGTTGTCACCGACGTTGTCGGCGATCGTCGCCGGATTGCGCGGATCGTCCTCGGGGATGCCGGCCTCGACCTTGCCGACGAGGTCGCCGCCGACGTCCGCACCCTTGGTGAAGATGCCGCCGCCGAGACGGGCGAAGATCGAGATCAGCGAGGCGCCGAAGCCGAGCGCCACCATGGCGTCGACGACGGTGCGGCTGTCAGGTGCAAGCTTCAGCGAATAGGTCAGGAAGCCGAAATAGAGGGTCACGCCGAGGAGCGCGAGGCCCGCGACCAGAAGGCCGGTAATGGCGCCAGCCTTGAAGGCGAGTTCGAGACCGCCGGCGAGCGACGTCGTCGCAGCCTGCGCGGTGCGCACGTTGGCGCGAACCGAGACGTTCATGCCGATGAAGCCAGCGGCTCCCGACAGGATGGCGCCGATGGCAAAGCCGACGGCGACGTAGATACCCAGGAAATAGGCGAGCAGCACGAAGATGACAATGCCGACGATGCCGATCGTCGTGTACTGGCGTCGCAGGTAGGCCTGAGCGCCCTCGCGGACCGCTGCGGCGATTTCCTGCATGCGCGGCGACCCCGCATCCGCGCCCAACACCGAAGACGTAGCCCAGATCGCGTAGACGACAGAGAGCACTCCGCAGAGCACTATCAACCATAATGCTGTCATGTGAATTTTGCCTCAGATCCTTGATGTACCCCCAGCGCCGATTCTTTCCCGTTGTGACGGAGTGGCGCCTTAACGCGGGACCGCTCCTCCCCAAAAGGAGCAGCCCCGATGGGCGGGGACCTTGCCAAATCCGCCATGCCCGTGCAACGCCGCAGGCGCGAAAATCGTCGATCTCGACAGGTCCTTAGGTCGTAGGCGTCCGTTTCGCGGAAATTGCTAGAAGTGGCTGTAGGACAGCCGCTTGAGGACCAGTTCCCGGCCCGCGCCATCCAGGAAGCGCGGGGCCTCATTTCCCGGCACTATCGTTCCGATGGCGGTCACGGCCACGCCCAGCGCCCGCCCGGCCACAATCAGGTCGGCGCAGCGCGACTCAGGAACAGTGCACAGAAGCTCATAGTCATCGCCACCGGACAGCAGCGCCTCGATCCCGACGGCGGTGCGCGCAACGAGGCCGGCGGCCGGCGCCGACAGGGGCACGCTGGCCGTATCGATCGTGGCTGATACGCCTGAGGCTGCGCAGAGCTTGGCGAGATCGCCGGCAAGCCCGTCAGAGACATCCATCGCAGCGCTCGCACAGTCGCGCACGGCCTGCGCCAGCGCGTTGCGCGGTTGCGGGATTCGGTAGCGCGCGACCACGACGTCCCGTGCGGCCGGATCGGATGCCAGCGCCTTCGCGGCAGCATCGCCCTTGAGCACCGCGAGACCGAGTGCGGCATCGCCGATCGTGCCGGTCACCATGATGCGGTCACCGGCTTTGGCCCCGGTGCGGCCGACCATCCGCCCCAGGGGCACGCGGCCGAAGGCCGTGATCGAGATCATCTGCGGTCCGGGCGTGGAGACCGTGTCGCCGCCAAGCAGCGGGCACGTGAAGTTCTTGGCATCCTCGCCGAGCGCATCGGCAAACGGCTTCAGCCAGGCATCGTCCTTGCTGCGGAGCGCCAGCGTCAGCACGAAGCCTGCCGGCGTGGCGCCCTTCGCCGCAAGATCGGACAGGTTCACCCGCAACGCCTTGCGGGCGATGGTATCGGGCGGGTCGCTAGCGAGATAATGCACGCCTTCGACCACGGCGTCCGTGGTGACGACGATGTCCTCGCCGGAGGATTTCAGGATGGCGGCATCATCGACCAGCCCGAATGCGCCGGGGTCAGTCGCCAGCGGCTTGAAATAGCGCGCGATAAGCGAGTCTTCGCCGGAGATATTTGTAGCGTTTGCCATCGGCCTATCCACACGCACCACTGTCATCGCCCGGCTTGACCGGGCGATCCAGTAGGCCGAGACGCCCGAGATCAATTACCGCTGCCGCGGCGTACTGGATCACCCGCTTTCGCGGGTGATGACAGCGGAATGTGTAACGACTACCGCCCGAACTCGTCGCCGCGGAAGTGGCGGCCAATCTGGTCGAGCACCGCGTTGACCATGCCGGTCTCCTCGCGATCGACGAAAGCATTGGCGACGTCGACATATTCGGAGACCACGACGCGGCCCGGCACGTCCTTGCGATGCTCCAACTCGTAGGCCCCTGCCCGCAGCACTGCGCGCAGGATCGCCTCGATACGCTTCAGGGGCCAGCCCTTCGACAGCGCCTCGTCGATCAGGGGATCGAGCTTCTTCTGGTCGCGCACGACGCCCGAGACGACGTCACGAAAGAAGGCAGCTTCCGCCGGCAGATACTTATCGCCTTCGACCTCGTTGCCGAGCCAATGGCTCTCGAACTCGGCAAAGATGTCATTGATGCCGGCGCCCGCAATGTCCATCTGGTAGAGCGCCTGCACGGCGGCGAGCCGAGCGGCGCCGCGTCGGTTCGCCTTTTTCTCCACCCCGCCGGGCTGTTTCTTGCTGGTGTCCGCCATGGCTCAGGCCCGCGCCAGGCGGCGCTTGATGCGCAGCATGGCAAGCGCCGCGCGCGCGGCATCGCCACCCTTGTTGAGCTCGCTGGCGCGAGCCCGGGCCCAGGCCTGCTCCTCGGTGTTGACGGTGAGGATGCCATTGCCGAGCGGCAGCTTGCGCGCCACGGCAAGATCCATCAGCGCGCGCGAGGATTCCTGCGAGACGATCTCGAAATGGATGGTGTCGCCGCGGATCACGCAACCGAGCGCGATCACGGCGTCATAGGGTTTCCCGTTGCTCGCAGCAGCGTCGACCGCGATGGCCACGGCCGCGGGGATTTCCAGCGCGCCGGGAACCGTGATCACGTCATGGGTGAGACCGGCCGCCATCAGCTCGGCGACCACGCCTTCCAGAAGCGCATCCTGGAGGTCGTCATAGAAGCGCGCTTCGACAATCAGCGCACGCGCGCCGGAAATGTCGGTCTGGTCCTTCAGGGGTGCGCGCCGCGCGTCTGCCATCGTTCAATCCGTTCTACTGAGGTCGGCGCGTTATGTAGTCGCCGCAAGCGGTTAAGCCAAGTTCAAAAGACGCTATCGCCGCGAATGGCGGCGGCGCCGTCACTTCATTTCGGTCAGCCGCGCCGCATAGCGGGCCATCAGATCGACCTCGATATTGACCTCGTCCCCGGTGCGCCATGCACCAATGGTTGTGATGCTGAGGGTGTGCGGGATGATCAGGACCGAAAAGGTCACGTCCTTGACCGTATTGATGGTCAAGGACACGCCGTCCAGCGTGATCGAGCCCTTGGTCGCGATGAAACGCGCGAGCTCCCGCGTGGTCTTGAGCTCGAACCGCGCCATATCGGGCAAATCCTCGCGACTGACGAGGGTCGCGATCCCGTCGGCGTGGCCTGCGACGATGTGACCGCCGAGTTCGTCGCCGATCTTGAGCGCGCGCTCGAGATTGAGCTTCGTACCCGTCTTCCAGTGCTTTGCCGTCGTCAGCGCCAGCGTCTCGGCAGCCGCGTCAACGTCAAACCAGGTTTTGCCACCTTCGACGCCGGAAGCCACCACCGTCAAGCAGACGCCGTTGCAGGCGATCGAGGCGCCATCGGCGATGGTCGCACGATCGTAGCGGCAGGCGATGCGCAAGCGATGCAACTGGCCCTGCGCCGTCGGCGTCAGGCTGACGATCTCGCCGATATCAGTGACAATGCCGGTGAACATTAAGCGCGCTCGTAGATGGTGAGAGTATCCCTGTCGAATGTTTCGCTAGCATGAACCCTGAAGGCGGGCGACTGCGTGATTTTCGACAGGGGCAATGCATCGAGCGCATCGACGCCATGGGCGCCGATCGCTTCCGTCCCACGGAACAGCCAGATTTCATCCACCAGATCGGCCGCGACGAAGGACGAGGCCACGTGGCTGCCGCCCTCGACCATCAGCCGTGTGATGCCTTTCTCGGCCAGTGCCTGCAGTATCGCAGGAAGATCGAGCCCCGGCGTGCTGCCGGGCGGCATGCGCATGACCTGGGCGCCGGCCGCGCCGAGCCGCGTGGCTGAGGCAGCTTCCGCCAGCTCCGAGCCGATCACCCACAGCGGCGCCTCGCGTGCGGAATGGACGAGTTGGCTCGACGCCGGAATGCGAAAATTCCGGTCGAGCACGATGCGCACCGGAGAACGTGCTTCCATGCCCGGCAGGCGGCACGTCAGGAGTGGATCGTCCGCAAGCACCGTGCCGATGCCAACCAGGATGGCATCACTCTGCGCACGCAGGAGGTGCACGCGGTTGCGCGCAGCCTCCCCCGTGATCGCGACCGGCTTGCCGCCGGCGGCCCCGATCTTGTCGTCGGGCGAGACCGCAAGCTTCAGGATTACATGCGGGCGCTTGTCGCGGATGCGGCGGAAATGGCCGGCATGGTCGTAGGCCGCTTCCACAGCACAGAGCCCGACATCGACGGCTATGCCAGCGGCGCGCAAGCGCGCGTGGCCTTGTCCTGCGACCTCCGGATTGGGATCCTCGATCGCCGCCACCACGCGCTTGACGCCAGCCGCAATCACGGCGTCCGCGCAAGGCGGCGACTTGCCGAAATGCGAACAGGGTTCGAGCGTGACGTAGAGTGTGGCGCCGCGGGCCGCCTCGCCCGTGCGCCGCAGCGCCTCGCGCTCGGCATGCGGACGGCCGCCCGGTTGCGTCCAGCCGCGACCGACGATCACGCCGTCCTTGACGATGACGGCGCCGACGGCAGGGTTCGGCGAGGTGCGCCCCTGCCCGCGCCGGCCGAGCGCCAGCGCAAGCTGCATGAAGCGACGATCGGCGTCTTTGGACTCACGGGCCTTCTGCGCGAGCTGATCCTCCAGGATGCGGAAGATCATTTGCGTATCGCGGCGAGCCGCGCTTCCTCCTCACCGGAAAGCTCGCCGAGCACGTCGGCAAAATCCTTGGCCTCGCGGAAATTGCGGTAGACGGAGGCGAAGCGCACATAGGCGACGTCGTCGAGCGTGCGCAGATGCTCCATCACCGTCTCGCCGATCACCTCCGAGGAGATCTCGGCTTCGCCGGCAGTCTCGAGCTCGCGCACGATGGCAGAAACCATCTTCTCCACCCGCTCGGGCTCGACCGGCCGCTTGCGCAAGGAGATCTGCACCGAGCGCATCAGCTTGTCGCGATCGAACGGCACGCGGCGGCTGTTGCGCTTGATCACGGTGAGCTCGCGAAGTTGCACGCGCTCAAAGGTGGTGAAGCGGAAATTGCAGGCGACGCAGATGCGGCGCCTGCGGATCACGGACGAATCCTCGGTCGGACGCGAGTCCTTCACCTGCGTATCGAGACTGTTGCAGTTGGGACAGCGCATCCGCTTGTTATCCGGCTTTACTGGTAGATCGGGAAACGATCGGTGAGCGCCTTGACCCGTTCCTTGATCGCGGCTTCCACCAGCGGCGCCTTGCCGTCGGACGACTGCGCGATGGCGTTCAGAACTTCAGCGATCAAGCCACCGACCTGCTTGAACTCGGCAACGCCGAAGCCGCGGGTGGTCGCCGCCGGCGTGCCGAGACGCAGGCCCGAGGTGACGAACGGCGTCTCGGGATCGAAGGGGATGCCGTTCTTGTTGCAGGTGATGGCCGCGCGGACCAGCGCCTTCTCCGAGACGTTGCCCTTCAGGCCTTTCGGCCTGAGGTCAACCAGCATCAGATGGTTGTCGGTACCGCCGGACACGATATCGAGCCCGTGGCCGCGCAGCGTTTCCGCGAGAGCCTTGGCGTTCTCGACGATGTTTTTGGCGTAGACCTTGAAGTCCGGCCGCAGCGCCTCGCCGAATGCGACCGCCTTCGCTGCGATCACATGCATCAGCGGCCCACCCTGGAGGCCCGGGAAGATCGCCGAGTTGAGCTTCTTGGTCAGCGTCTCGTCATTCCACAGGATCAGGCCGCCGCGCGGACCGCGCAGCGACTTGTGGGTCGTGGTGGTGGTGACGTGGGCATGAGGCACTGGCGAAGCATGCACGCCACCGGCCACGAGGCCCGCGAAATGCGCCATGTCGACCAGGAGGTACGCGCCGACGCTGTCGGCGATCTCACGAAAACGCTTGAAGTCCCAGGCGCGCGAATAGGCCGAGCCGCCGGCGATGATCAGCTTCGGCTTGACCGTTTCGGCCTGCTTGGCGACCGCATCCATATCGATGATCTGGTCCTCGCGCCGCACCGTGTAGTGCGAGGCCTTGAACCACTTGCCGCTCATGTTGACGGGCGAACCGTGAGTGAGATGGCCGCCGGCGGCCAGATCAAGGCCCATGAAGGTGTCGCCAGGCTGCATCAGCGCCAGGAACACGGCCTGATTCATCTGGCTGCCCGAGTTCGGCTGCACGTTGGCAAAGTTGGCGCCGAACAGCCGCTTGGCGCGATCGATCGCAAGATTCTCGGCAACGTCGACCCATTCACAACCGCCGTAGTATCGCGCGCCGGGGTAACCTTCCGCATATTTGTTGGTCATCACCGAACCCTGCGCTTCCAGCACGGCCCGGCTGACGATGTTCTCGGAGGCGATCAGCTCGACCTCGTGGCGCTGACGGCCCAGCTCGCCCTTGATGGCGGCGGCGATTTCCGGGTCGGCCTGCTCAACGGAGGCCGTGAAAAACGAATCGGGCGCGGAGGCGGTTTTTGCGGAAGTCATCGGCGAATATCTCCAACGCCGCAGCCTTTTTGGCGGGCTACGGTCGGTCTTGTGTGGCGGTTGGAAGCACGCGCGATCTACCACATCGGCTCGCCCCGGCCAAGCTTTTGCGGGTCGGGGACGACAATTATGCCAGATATGGTGGGGATCGGGGGATCTGGAGGCCCGAAAGACGAATTCGCCTGCGCTGGGATGCTGGCCAATCGTTAACGGCCGGCCGCTGTCACGCCCGCCGACCGGCGCCCAGACGGCGCCGGCAACCGCTTCCTCCGGCTTTGAGATGGACTTGGCCGCCTCTCCTCACAAACCGGTATAACCAGCCTTCACCGGGTCGATGCTGCCGTCGAGCTCACGAAGATAGGTCAGACCGCAGACCGTCAACCGATGCGTGTCCTTCTCGCCCGCCTCAACCAGCGTATTGAGGTAGTTCGTCACCTTGGCCCTCGCCTCCTCACTCGCCGCAGCGGTGCGGTTGGCCAAGAGGTCATAGGTCTTCATGATGCGGTCGATGGCGGCTTCCATGGCATCCTCTGCTTGGTCCGAATTTTGGGGAACGCTGTCAGGCAAACGCGCCAGCCTCGAAGGCAGCTTCGAATTTGGCGATCGCCTTGTTGGCGAGCCTGATCTTGTTGAATTCGCCGTGCTGGAACAGTTGCACGATGATCTTCAACAGCCGCTCATCGGTGACGAGCGTATCGGGGAGTGCACCGGCTCTGCGCAGATAATTCGCGGCGATGGCATAAGCCTCGCTCACGATCTCCACGTTCATCGTCTGTAGTCCGCGCTCGACCAGCATCGCACGCCTCCGATCCGGAGGGGATAAGCCGCGAGCTGACGGCTGGTTCCGCAAACGAGTTACTTTTTTCGCAGGTGCAAAAACACAAAACGCGCCGGTCCGGGCAAAGCCGGGCCGGCGCGATTGGGGAAGTTCAGGCACGTTCGGAAAGGCACGCCGGTCTTGTTTGGGGCCGGCTTAGCCTTGATCCTTCCGAAAAAATCAGAGCCGATATAGGATCTGGTCGGTCCAGAACCGCTCGAGGCGATGCAGCGACTTGTTCAGCGTGGAGAACTCCTCGCCCGAGATGCCGCCGACCTGCTCCACCGTCTTGACGTGCTTCTGGTAGAGAGCGTCGACGATGCGGCGAACTTCCTGGCCCTGCGGGGTCAGACGGATGCGCACCGAGCGGCGATCAACGCGCGAGCGCTGATGATCGAGGAAGCCGAGTTCGACGAGCTTCTTCAGATTGTAGGAGACGTTGGAGCCGAGATAGTAGCCGCGCGTACGCAGCTCGCCTGCGGTCAGCTCCTTGTCGCCGATGTTGTAGAGCAAGAGCGCCTGCACCGAGTTGATGTCGGCGCGGCCGCGACGATCGAATTCATCCTTGATGACGTCGAGCAAGCGGCGATGCAGCCGCTCCACCAGAGTCAAAGCTTCCAGATAGAGCGACTGCACCGAGCCCTGCTGGCCGGCGACGCGCTCTGCGGTATCTGCCGCAGTTGCGACGGCTTTCATCATGACACTTCCCCTGTTGTCGTTTTTGTCGACACTTATTCGACGAAACTTTTGTCTCGCCTGATAGCTGCAACTTAAGGGGAGGCGTTTGAAGATCAGCTTAAATAAGAGAATAAAGAGATCATGAATTTAAGACAGTGAATCGCGGATTAAGCCTGTGCAACAAGGACTTTTCGCAACCCTCTGTTGACGGTGGCAAGGTCCTGTTCACCCTCCGTCCGCACCACTTGTCGCATTCCAGAACAGCCCTGCCCTGTTTCGAAACGGGCGCGTAAGAGCTGTGGCGGATCACGCGGGATCTTCGAAAACTTGCCTCAAATTCGAGGCAACGATCGATCAACCAAGAGCAATATTCTCGTGCGCCGGACAAGCGCAGCGAAGCGGAGCGCAGAGCCGGGACCGAGATGCCGCGTAGCAGATCGTGGGCCGCCGGCTCAGCAGCGCATCACTGCATGCTGCGCTGCGTCCGGGGTACGAGGGCTTGTGTATCGACGTCTATGGCGGGCGCTCGCGCGCGGCCATCCAGGCGAGCGCGAGATAAGCGGCGAGCATGAAGGCTTCGACCGCGACCACAATGAGACTGCCGCCATAGATGCCGGGGAACATCAATTCGATCACCGCCATCGACACCACAGTCGTGAGCCACACGACAGCGCCCCAGGGCGTGGCGAGCCACAGGCCGACGGCAGCGACGAGCTCGATCACGGCGAAGTAGACGGTCGCGGCTTGCCAGGCCATCGACTGGTTCTCGAACGCATCGTCCTCACCGCCAACGAAGCCAGTCACCTGCGCCCAGTGATAGAGACCCTTCAGGATCGAGAGCAGCGCCATCACGCGCAGGAACAGCACGAGCCGCCGCGTCCAGACGTTCTCGTCGGACTCTGGCCGCTCGGACGACAGAGCAGCTACCGACATTGCGCCGTCTCTTGCGCTGTCGCGGGCGGCATCGCGGGTTGAGATCTCGGACATGGCTCCCCTTCTGGCCGCTTCGCCCGGCAAAATCAATCGGTCTGCTACCGGGTTGCGGAAGGTCAAGCCGCGGTGACGGGAACCATGCGAGCTGGTATAAGAATAATTCTAGTTCGGCATGATCCGGAAAAGTGTGCAGCGGTTTTCCGAAAAGACCATGCCCAAACAACAACTAAGCGCGATGATAAATCATCGCGCTGGAGAGACCTACGATGGCGATCAAGTACGGACGTCCGATCGAATTACGCGAGGTGGCGCGCGGAAGCGCGGCGGCCGCCTCTGCCAAAGATCTAGGCCTGGATCTGATCGTCCGCCCGCGCCGCAACCGCAAGGCAGAATGGGCGCGGCGCCTGGTGCGCGAGAACGTGCTGACCACCGACGATCTGATCTGGCCGCTGTTCCTGATCGATGGCAGCAACAAGCGCGAGGCAGTCAACTCGATGCCGGGCGTCGAGCGGCTCAGCGTCGACCAGGCGGTGCGTGAGGCCGAGCGCGCGATGAAGCTGACGATCCCCTGCCTCGCGCTGTTTCCCTACACGGAAGCCTCGCTGCGCGACGAGCACGGATCGGAAGCTACCAATCCGGACAACCTCGTCTGCCAGGCCGTGCGCGCGATCAAGAAGGAATTCCCTGACATCGGCATCCTCTGCGACGTCGCGCTCGATCCCTTCACCAGCCATGGCCATGACGGCCTGATCGCCGACGGCCGGATCCTGAACGACGAAACGGTGGCCGTGCTCGTGCATCAGGCGCTGGTGCAGGCGGAGGCTGGCTGCGATATCATCGCTCCGTCAGACATGATGGATGGTCGCGTCGGCGCGATCCGCGAGGAGCTCGACCGTGCCGGCCTGCTCGACGTGCAGATCATGGCCTATGCGGCGAAATACGCCTCCGCCTTCTACGGCCCGTTCCGCGACGCCATCGGCTCGGCCAAGACGCTTGTAGGCGACAAGCGCACCTATCAGATGGACAGCGCCAACACCGATGAAGCACTGCGCGAGGTCGAGCTCGACATCGCCGAAGGCGCCGACATGGTGATGGTGAAGCCTGGCATGCCCTATCTCGACGTCGTGCGGCGGGTGAAGGACACTTTTGCAATGCCGACCTTCGCCTACCAGGTCTCCGGCGAATACGCGATGATCGCGGCAGCCGCCGGCAACGGCTGGCTCGACGGCGAGCGCGCGATGATGGAGAGCCTCCTCGCCTTCAAGCGTGCCGGCGCCGACGGCGTGCTGACGTATTTCGCGCCGAAGGCGGCGGAGAAGATCAGAGCGCAGAGTTAATACAACTCCCGTCATTCTGGGGCGGTCCCGCAGGACCGAACCCGGAATGACAGTGCCCACGTTCACCGCCCCCGAATCGCCGGAATATTTCCGCTTGTTGGTCACCGCGGCCTTGGCAGGGGGATGGCCTGATCCCATGTGCTGCCACGGGTGTTTCCGATCGGAAGGACGGATTATGTCGTATTCGGACGCGGGCAATTCGGGCCCCAACTCGAGTCCCTGGCGCAATGGTGGCGGGGTTCCGCCGCATGCCTACGATCCCTACCTCCAGCCGGAGCTGTTCCGCGGCGTGTCGACCCGACGGGTCTTCGCATTCCTGATCGACCTCATCGTGATTTCGGTCCCGGTCATCCTTGGCTATGTCTTCATCGCCGTGTTCGGCGTGGTCACGCTCGGCCTCGGCTGGGCGCTGTTCTGGCTCGCCTGGCCGGCCTCGGTGATCTGGGCCGTGGTTTATTACGGCGCCTGCATCGGCGGTCCGCATTCCGCTACGGTCGGCATGCGGGTGATGGACCTGGAGTTGCGCACCTGGTACGGCGCGCCCGGCTATTTCGTACTCGGCGCCATGCACGCGGTGCTGTTCTGGGTGTCGATCTCGTTCCTGACGCCGCTCGTGGTCCTGGTCGGCCTGTTCAACGGCCGCCGGCGCTTGTTGCACGACATCGTGCTGGGAACTGTCGTCATCAATAACTCCGTCCGCTCGCCCGTTCCGCAGACCGCCAGAACCTACTAGAGCGCCTCTTAAACCACCTTGTAAGCTGACCGATTGACCATGGGCCTCCGTAGCGCGATGCTGATACCCGTTTCGGAGGCCCACGACGTCCCTTGACCCAGCACTCGCGCGACACCCCCCAATTCTACCTTACGGCGCCATCGCCCTGCCCGTATCTGCCGGGCCGGCATGAGCGCAAGGTGTTTACGCACCTCGTTGGGGACCGCGCCGGCGACCTCAACGACCTCCTGACCCACGGCGGCTTCCGCCGCAGCCAGTCGATCGCCTACAGGCCCGCTTGCGACCAATGCCGGGCCTGCGTCTCGGTCCGGGTGGTCGCCAACGAGTTCCGCCCGTCCCGCAACTTCCGCAAGGTGATGGCGCGCAACGCCGACGTCATCGGCGAGCAGCGCAGCGCGGTCCCGACCTCGGAGCAGTATTCGGTGTTCCGCGCCTATCTCGACTCCCGCCACCGCCATGGCGGGATGGCCGACATGACCGTGCTCGACTACGCCATGATGGTCGAGGACAGCCATGTCGAGACCCGCATCATCGAGTACCGCAAGCGCGACCCCGACAGCGGCATCACCGGCCGCGGCGAGGAGCTGCTCGCGGTGGCGCTGACCGACGTGCTCAGCGACGGGCTGTCGATGGTCTATTCCTTCTTCGAGCCGAGCCAGGTCAGCCGCTCGCTCGGCACCTTCATGATCCTCGACCACATCGCCCGCGCGCGGCGCCAGGGCCTGCCCTATGTCTATCTCGGCTACTGGATCGAGGGCTCGAAGAAGATGGACTACAAGGCGCGCTTCCTGCCGCAGCAGCGCCTCGCACCCTCCGGATGGCTGCGCATCGACGCACAAGGCGACACGGCGTCAGAGCCGCAGGATTAAGCGCGTGTTCGCGCGTCGCGCCGGGGTGCAGCGCCGCGCCGCGGCTTTTCAGGACATGGCGGCTTCAGCCACCTCCGATGCCGCGGGCTTTGAAATGCTCTCATTCCCGACGATGAACCCGAGCGCTGCGATTCCGGGAAGGAAGAAGTAACCTCCTCCCAACGTTGTCGTGAAAGTCGCCAGGGAAATCTCTTCACCGCTCGCCAAGCCCGGCATGGAGAAAGACTTGGGGAAGGTCTTGGGGTCAGACGACCCGACAAACGGATCATCCGCGTGGAGGTTCACGAAACTCGGGTTCCGCACCCAGCGCTGCTGGATGAACTCGAACTGCCGCTCGAGATCCGCGTTGCAGGCGATGAAGAAGATGCCCTTGCGCGTTTTGCCGTCGCTGTCCTCGCGATACGGCCGGCCACGGCGAAGCAGTCTGTGCAGCTTGGTCGACTTGATGCTCGATTGCACATCGACGCCCAGCGTATCTCTCGGATTCACCCGGCGAATGTGAGCTCCCTTCGGACACGTGAAGCCGTTGGCGTCCTCGACACGAAAGCGGAATGCGTCGGCTTTCGAATCCGACACTGGGTTATTCGGGTTGTATTTCCACCCGAGCGGCAAGCCATTCTCCTGGCGGCCCATCAGCTTTTCGCAGATGCCCTGACCGTTCGCCAACCGAAAGGCATCGAACGCCTCCACGTCTTGCTCGATCTGGCGCACGGCCAGGTAGCTTCCGTTCAAGGCAAAGCGACCACCGGGATGCCTGGCGCGGCCCGATTGAGTCCACCCCTCCACGTTTGGGCAGTAGGTGAGTTCGTCATATTCGTTGCGATAGCCGAGGATAAACTCTCCAGGTGAGACGACGCGATCGTCATACAGCGAGCCGGCTTCCGCCTTCGCCGTGCTCAGTCCGACGCCGTCATCTTGCCTCAGTCCCCGGATCACGGGTTGCGCGAGACCGTCGCGGAACCCAAATGCCTCGTGCAATTTCTCTTCCGTGTCGCCTTCTACTTTCCGAAATGAGCAAGGGTCGTTCTCGACCCTGATGACGCAGAACACCTCCTCGTCCACATCTGGAATGAGGGGCCCGGCACCTTTCGGCGTCCACTCGGCAATCAGAACGTGCACGGGGCCGCAGGCGGCACCGTCAACATCGGACCAACGCCATTCCCGGGGATTGTCCCTCAGAAGTAGCGCACGCTCGTCGCTACCCATGCCCCTGCGGAATGGTGTCGGGAATGGATGCTCTTTGGTTTCCATGCATCCGAGCTTGGTGAGCCCTGAAAAGCTGAACGCGATCGCCGCAGCGCTCTCAATCGGATGCGTTCTCGATTTCCCGACGTCATGTGCGCTGGCGACCACTCCACTCGCAACGAGTTTTACGAGCCACGCGCGCGCCGCGTTCTCTTGACCGTCTTTGATCGTCAGCAACCAGAAGCGGCTGCTCTTCAGCCAACTGTAGCCGCTCCTCAGCATTCCCTGGATGTCATCGAACTGCTTCGAAAGATGCGGCGCCTGCGCTTTCATGATTCGATGGCCCTCATAATCAGGTCGTCATTGCTGTCGTTGCGCTCCCCGAACAGAGCGTCGCGAAGCCCGGTGGCGAGGTTGATCTCGTCGATCGTTTCCTTGCGCGCGTCGAAGCGAAACATATGCGGAAGCATGCTGTCGCGCGCATATGACTTGAACCTCAGCTCGCACTTCACGCCTCGGAACAGGATAAATCGCGTCGGCGGGAAGCTGCGCGGCTCGTCGACGGCGGGCTGGCCGATCGCCGCCGATCCGCGGCGCTTCAGCGTGGTCCACCGCCACGCCAAGGTCGTTCCGATCGACGCGCCATTGATGAAATCGTCGAGATAGCCGCCAAAACTGCCATCATAATTCGAGCAGAACAGATAGCGGCGCCCCTCCTCGATGATGTGCCAGTGGCCGAAATGAATGCCCGGGGCACTACCCAGACGGCCTTCGGTGAAGAACACCCGTCCAAACAGTGTCACGATGCGCAGCGACGCCCGGATCCACCAGGCACTCCAGCCATTCCGACTACGGATATCCGTCAGGCTGACCATGTGCGCGGTTTCGCGCACCACCAGACCTTCGCACTGGTCAATCGACGTATGGACCTGTTGTGCGCGAGGCACATCGTCTTCGTAGGGATGAAAGAACCAGTTGCCGACCGCCGCAAGCTGCTGATCGATCCGGGAAAGCACGCCGACGACGCAGAACAACGCGATGATCGCGAGGACGAAGAAGAGGACAATCTGCCATCCGAGGAATCTCGCAGTCAATGCATCGTACGCGTCCACGATCGCCGCGGGATAGAAGGTGAAGACCAGCGCGAATGCGACGACGGCCAGGACGATCGGCACGCCGACGATCCAGCCGACCCAATAGGTGGACCATGACGACCACGTCTCCGTGGGCCGGTCGAGTTCGCGACCCACACTCTCCAGCCAGCGCCGCCACGACTTGGACACCGCCGGCAGTGCGATCAGGACCAGCCATGCCAGATACCCGACCCCGACCAGCGCCAGTACACCACGGATGCTGACCCAGATCACCCAGCTGCTCGCCTCGCAAACGGCGTCCGCCACGGTCTGCACGCCGGAATATGGTGCGCCGAACAGCCAGGTGTAGACGCCAACCAGGCCACGCGGCACCGCGCCCACCAGCCAGACCGCGGCCAGCCACAGCACGAAGATCGTCAGCACATAGCCGAGCTTTGCGGAGATACTTGCGCCCTTCCCGCGCCACCAGGATCGCGGAGCAGGCGCGATCGCCCAATCGAATTGCGGGTTCTTGAATGCCCGTTGTGCGAGCGCGAGCGCGAACGATGCACGGTCATCGCCGTACTGCTCCGTTGCCTTCATGGCCCGCGCTTCGTCCCGCGTCCATTCAAGCAGCTCCTGCTCCTTCTCGATCTGTCGGGCCGTTCGGTCGCGGGCGCCGATGAAGCCGCCATCGGCGATGCTGAGGCACTTCATCAGCTTTTTGTGCAATTGACTGTTGCGATCGCTCTGCCGCGCTGGACCACCGCCGGGCCAGAACCTGCTGTAGAGCGACCACATCGCTTCGCTTGGATGACAGACGAGCCGGTAGAGCATATCGTCGGGATCGATACCCTCTTCGATGGCAAGCTCGAGCATCAGCAAGGGCCTCGGATCGTCCGCATCCGCCCTCGCCGGCAGTAGCGCGATCGAGGCGAACTGGACCACCTCTACGTTCGCGAACAGCGCGCTCAGCGCAGTGCAAACAGGGCTGTTTTCCGAAAGATCAGTCGTGCCGTCCCAGCCTGGCACAACGATGCAGATCATCTGCTGGCGGACCATCTCGAGCATGCCCGTCCCCCTCCCGCCTGCTAAATGAAACTCACGCGCATGCGCGACATCAGCGGTCCGTCGTAGGTGATGGCCTTGCCCTCACGCTGCGCCAGTTGCAGCTCGGGCAGGATCAACAGGCCAATCAGCGCACTGGTCAGGATCTCGACCGCGTAAACCATGGCGGGACACTGGCGAGTGCCGTAGCCGAACATCAACCACCGCAGATCCTCGTCCTTGCCCCAGTTGCGCGCGGGACAGAACTTGTTGCTGTCCTTCACAACATTGGAATCGAACAAGCTCGCAATCGACCAGATCGTCATTTTTCCGCCGGCGGAGCACGTTGCATTGTGCCGCGCGCCCGTTTCGAATTCCGTGTCGCGCGGCACATTGCGCGCGAGCAGCGGAAAGATCGGCCGGAAGCGCATGAGCTCGAGCACATGGTTTCGCACCAAGTCGCGGAAGGCCCTATTCTGCCAAACTTCGGGCGGGCCGATTTGCTGGAGCCGCCGCGCCTCCTCTCGCAGAGCCTTGTGAACCTTGGGGCGACCCAGAAGCTCTTGCACGGCAAGGGCCCCCGACTGCACCGTCACCGGATGCGAAATCCAAGCAAGTCCGACTGCGTTTCGCTCAATGTCGGCAGAACCCGGCAAGCCCCACGCATTTTGAATGTCGGTTTTCACGCCCGCGATGCGCGACTTCAGCGCGTCTGCGTTGAGCTCGGCCCTGCGCTGCACCCTCAGCGTCGCCGAACTTCCGGCCAGGAGCTGCCCCGCCACATAGCGGATCTCCAGGAGATATTGCCGTTGCAGTCCCTGGTCGCTGACGTTGCCGTTGGCGCCCGCAGCCACCTTGTCCGTCGCCGCGCCGAACAAGGGATACATGGCAAGAAACACGATCCACATCAGGTAGTCGTCAATGAGATCGAACGATTTGTTCGTCCCGAGCGCCTGGAGGGTTTGAACGTATTGTTGGACTGCCACGTCGGCTGCGGCCGGCAACGTCGGTTTCAGTTGAGCCAGCCGATCATCCAGCAAACGCCTGTCGGCGACATAGGTCGGACCGGGATCCATGCCGATCAGATAGTCGCCGGCCGAGAGGTTGGCAGCATGCGCCGTGTTCGAGAAGCTGTTCGGCCTCTTCAGCACCGCTTTGACGGCGCTCGCCCGCGCCGCCATGCCCAACCAGCCGCCGACGAACGGCCAGCGCCGAAGCACTTTTCCGATCGCGCGCAAGGCGCCCGGATGGCGATTGGCCCAACAAAAGATCCCGTAGGAGATGCTGCGAACTCCCGGCGGCAAGGCATCGGGCTCGGGGGTCGTGTTTTTCATGCTGGGTGCCAATCCTGGTGTCGCGTTGCAAGCGCTGCAGCGGCCCGCTTCTGGTAGAAGGCCATGCCGAGACGACGCGCCGCGTCGGAGGTCTGTGCGAAGCATGCCCTGGCCGCGGCCTCGTCGCCCGCGCGCCGCAGTGTCACGGCCAGCTCGTAAAGAGCTTCCGTCCGGTGCCCGTACTCTTCGCCGGCCTGGTCGACTGCCTTGCGTCCGGTGCTGATCGCATCGTTCAGGTTTCCGAGAGCGCGATAAGCAACACTGAGGCCGACGCGCATGAACGTCCTGCCGTAAGGACCGGCCGCGTCGTAAATCCGGTCTGCGAAGCCTTTTTCAAGCACCGCGACTGCTTCGGAGGCCTTGCCTTTGCGCGCAAGTGCGTTGCCGAGCACCCCCCAGCAACACGCCAGCGTGGTCGGCACGTTGTGCGTGATGCATTGCTGCACGGACTTGCGCATCAAGGCCTCTGCATCGTCGAGTTCCTCCTTCTCGACCCAGATCTGCGCCTGGACCGTGTCGACCAGCAGACGCGAATATGGATGATCGGCCTTGGACAGAATCTCGTAGGCCAGGGTGCAGACCTCGTGGGCCGCTTCGTAATCGCCGAGGCGCCACAGCGTGCTGGCATGGAATGCGTACAGGTTGATGATGGGGATGACAGCCCATCCGGGTTGGACATAGTGCCCAGCCAACTCGGGCCCGTACTCGGCCAGCAGGACACCGCCCTCGGCGCCCGCCTCCGCATACCGACCGAGAGCATGGAAATGCATCAGGCGCGCCTGATGCGCCGCCATCACCATACGACGACGCTGCGCAAGGCGGGCGGCTTCCAGGCCCTGTGTTGCATGCCGCAGGCCTTGCTCGAAGCGTCCGCGCATCCACAGAAACACCGCCGTCTGCGTCGAAACCGATGCGCGTGCAGGCTGGTCATTCAGCTGCGCGGCAATTGCTTCCGCGCGTTCCATGTTGTTGAAGATCTCGTCGATGTGTCCGAGGGCCATCATGGCGCCGATGGCTTCCAGCCGGAGCGCGAGTTCCAAGGCCTGCGCGGTCGGCGCGCGGTCGGCGCGGCGAGCCGCTTCAATGCCCATCTCGAAGAGTTGCAGAGCTTCCTGATTGGCCGAGCGCGAGATGGCACGCGCCATCGACTTCACTGCATATCTTGCCGCATGCTCCCATTCCTCGCCCTGGAAGGCGTGATGGGCCAGGGCCGGCGCCGCATCGGCGTCCTCGGCACCGGGTTGCGACTGCAAGGCCAGGAAAGCGAGCCGATGCAGCGCCTTGAGGCGGGCGCGGGTCAGCGTCCCCAGCACGACGTCTCTGACCAGTGCATGACGGAACACGAAAGCGTGCTGCTCCAGGGAACGCCCCGTGGGATCGGGGCTCGTCAGCAAGCCGGACGAGACGCAAAGACCAAGCAATTCCTCGGTGCGCGCGAGGTCTTCGTCCTGCATCGCGGCGATCAGCTCTCGCGTGATGGGATCGCCGAGAACGCTCGCCGCCTCCAATGCCGACTTTGCGGCATCAGGCAGCCTGTCGACCCGCGCCCCGATTACGGCGGCGATCGACCCCGGGACTCGCAACTCCCCAAGGGGCCGCTGTAAACGGTAGGCGCCCGGCGTCCCCTCGAGTGATCCGTCATCGATCAGCGTGATGACGAGTTGCTCCATGAAGAAGGGATTGCCGTCGGCGCGGCGAACCAGCTCGCTGGTCACTCCCAGCAGGGAGGGATCATCGCCGAGCAAGGCCCGCGCGAGGGCGAGCATCTCCCCGTTCCGGAGGGGCTCGACCAGGTGCTCGGCGAACCACGTCGTCTGTCCCCATTGATGCTCGAAATCCGGACGGTAGCTGACACAGATCATGACCGGCAGACCCTGGAGCCGGGGCAACAAGGCCTCGAACAGCCGCCGGCTGTCGCGATCGGCCAGGAACACATCCTCGAGCACCAGCACGAACGGACCTGCCTGGACCCGCTGGCGAACGAGCCACAGCAGCGCCTCGCCGATACGGCGCCGCCTTTGCGCCGGATTGAGCGCCAGCCATGCTTCGTTCGGCACGGCGAGCCCGAGCAGATCGCTCAAAGCCGGGAGATGGTCGGCGCCTTCTGCCGGCCATTTCGCGAGCAAGACCTGCACAGCGGTCTGCTTGACGTCGCTCGCGATCGTGCGAGGCAGCTCCAACAGACTTGCGATCAGATCGGCCGCGGTGCTGTACGCTCTCGTGCTCGCATAACCTCTCGCCTGCGCGATGCACAGGTTCACACCGTGGCCTGCGAGAGCGCCTGTCCAATCGCCGATCAGGCGGGACTTTCCGACGCCGGCATCGCCGCGCAGCCCAATCGTCCGCATGGCGCCCGTCCTGGCGATCTCGAGCTCGCTCGCCAGCACAGTCAGCAACTCCTGGCGTCCGACCAGCGGCGCCCAGCGCTGCTTTCGCGTCAACGGCGCGGCCGCCGAGCTTTCGGTCTCGACCACGACTTCATGAAGTTCGATCGGGGCAACCAATCCACGCACGGGCTTTATTCCGACCTGCCGTGTGTCGATCTGCTGTGCGACCAGGCGCTGCGTCGCCGCGCTGATCAAGATGCCGCCCGGCCGCGCCAGCTTCTCAAGCCGCGACGCGATGTGGATCGTCTGGCCGTCCGCACCGTAATGCGACCACTGGTACTGTCCGACGATACCGACCAGGACCTCGCCGGAGTTGATGCCGATGCGCAGCGTCGGGCTGGCGACGCCTTGCGCTTCGTGGCCGGGAATGGTTGCCCTCTGCATCTTCAGAGCGGCCATGCAGGCCCGCAAGGCGTGATCTTCCTGCGCCAGAGGCGCGCCGAACAATGCAACGAGGCCGTCTCCCAGCAATTGGCTGACGGTGCCTCCAAAGGTTTCGACTGCATCGGCAAGCAGGTTCAGCGTCCTGCCGAGATAGTTCCGGGATTCCTCGGGGTCTGCGTGCTGCAACAATGAGGTCGAGTCGCAGACGTCGACGAACAGCACGCTGACCTGTTTGTTCTCGGTCAGCAGCTGCGCCCGCGAGGTGGGATGTTGCGAAGCGGATCGCGCCTCGCGCTCCGTTACGCCTGAGGTTGAGGGCCCGGAAGACTTGTCGGCGGCACGGTTTAGACCGGCGCCGCATTGCGAGCAGAATCGGTGCTCTAGTTCGACTCGGGCTGAGCAAGCAGGACACCTGGTCACGGCACTACGCACTCATCAATGGCTTCAACGAATAACCGACGCTCATCCGCATGATCATCGTCTCTGAAGGACGTGAACCTGCGCGCAAAACGAGTGGCGGGAAGGCCTGGCCAACATGGCGAAGGTCTTTCCGCCGGTAACAATCAAGACGTCGATATGCCCTTCGCGCGGCATATCCATGCTAGGCAGGTGCCAATTCCGAAATGCCGGCACCTCATGCAAACGAATAAACTTGTGTCCTGCCCTTCGAGGCCGCGAGGCCAACCTTGATCCCGAATAGGAGCCGCCTGAATCAAACCAATGGATCTAGACCAAAGGCGAATCTAGCCAAAGGTCCTGCGCCGATCGAAGTCGCGCGTTGCCGACGAACATGTCTGATGAAAGCGCGATTGACGCGCTCATCTCAGCGCATCATTCCGCGGCGGATGAAAACCAGCTTGAAAAAACCAACGCCATTATATGCCCTATCAAAAATTGAATTCATTATACGCGCCTAGCCAAAATTGAAAAGGACGAATCCGTAAAAGCCCGGGGGTCCGGGAGTCAGGCCGCGAACAAGGCTCGATTATTCCATCCAATGGCGAACGCGTGGTTTTCCTGCCTTTTGCGCGCGCTTGCGCGCGGGCTCGACGGTCGCCGGGGTTCCGCACCGGCTGATCTCGGGGAAGAATGCCCCGCCCTCACCCCAACAGCGCATCGAACAACAACTTCAGGTTGAGGATCACGATAACGCCGGCGACGATCCAGGCAATCGCGGCAACTCTGCGGGAAATCGCGAACTTGCCCATCTTGCGTCGGTCGGAGACGAAGCGCACCAGCGGAATGACCGCGAACGGAAGCTGCATCGACAACACGACCTGGCTGAACACCAGGAGTTGCCCGGTACCCTGCTCGCCGTAGAGCGCGGTGACGACGATCACGGGAACGATCGCGATGCCGCGCGTGAGCAACCGGCGCGCCCAGCTCGGCAGGCGCAGGTCGAGAAAGCCTTCCATCACGATCTGGCCGGCCAGCGTCGCGGTCACCGTGGAGTTGAGGCCGGAGGCGAGCAACGCCACTGCGAACAAGGTCGAGGCGATGCCAAGTCCAAGCAGCGGCGACAGCAACTCGAAGGCCTGGCTAATCTCGGCGACGTCGGAATGGCCGCTCTTGTGGAAGGTCGCGGCCGCGACCACCAGGATCGCGGCGTTGATGAAGAGCGCCAGCATCAGCGCCACCGTGGAGTCGGTCGTCGCCCATGTTATCGCCTCGCGCCGACCTTCGTCGGTCCGCTCATAGGCGCGGGTCTGCACGATCGAGGAGTGCAGATAGAGATTATGCGGCATCACGGTGGCACCGATGATGCCGATCGCAATGTAGAGCATCTCGGGATTGGTGAAGATCTCCGTCCGCGGCGCAAATCCACGGATCACCTCCGCGACCGGCGGCGCCGCCGCGGCAATCTGGATCGCAAAGCAGACAGCGATCACGACGAGCAGCGACATCACGAAGGCTTCAAGGAAACGAAAGCCGCGGTTCATCAGAAGCAGCAGGAGAAAAGCGTCGAGCGCGGCGATCAGCGCGCCGCCGATCAAGGGGATGCCGAACAGCAGCTTGAGGGCGATCGCCGTGCCGATGACCTCGGCGAGATCGCAGGCGATGATTGCCGCCTCGCAGGCGAGCCACAGCATCCCGTTCACCGCCGGCGAGTAGGTCGCGCGGCAGGCCTGCGCAAGATCGCGGTCGGTGACGATGCCGAGCCTTGCGGCCAGCGACTGGAGCAGGATCGCCATCAGATTCGAAAGCAGGATGACCGAGAGCAGCGTGTAGCCAAACTTCGAACCGCCGGCGAGGTCGGTCGCCCAGTTGCCGGGATCCATGTAACCGACCGAGACGAGATAGCCGGGGCCGACAAAGGCAAGCAGCCGGCGCCACCACGCTGCGGCGGCGGGGATCGCGACCGTGCCGTTCACCTCGGCCAAGCTCTTCGTGGTGGGCACGTCTGTGCGCCAGCCAGCTGCGTCGGGGGTCAGATCGGGTGATCGGGCATCCATGGACAGAAAGAATACCGAACTAGGTGCTTATTGCAACTCATTTGCAACTGCATCTAGCCGCATTGGTTCCCGTGATGAGGCGCACGACCGGGATTGTCGGGAAGCGGGTGGGTTTGGTGGTCCTTCGGGGCGGATACTGGCCTTCAGATCGATTTCCAGGGAATGACCGATGTCAACGACCCCTTGCCTTCCGGACACGTTCAACCGCCTCGCCTGGTCCAATCTTGCGGCGCAATCGGCGGAACAGATCGCGCTGGCCGCCGCCCCCATCGTCGCGGTGCTGACGCTGGGCGTCGCTGAAGGCCAGACCGGCCTGCTCCAGACCGCCCTCACCCTGCCCTTCGTGCTGTTTGCGATTCCGGCCGGCCTGCTCGCCGACCGCATCTCCCGGCGCGCGCTGATGGCCGGCGCCGAGGCGCTGCGGGCTGCGGCGCTTGCGGTCATCGTGATCCTGATTGCGCTTGGCGCGCTCAACCTGCCACTGCTCGCAGCGCTGGGCTTTGCGGCGGTCTGCGGCACGGTCGTCTACAGCGTGGCAGCGCCGGCGCTGGTGCCTTCGCTGGTTGGACCGGAGCTGCTGCCTGCCGCGAATGCGCGAATTGAGCTTGCGCGCACGATCGCGTTTGCGAGCGGTCCCGCACTCGGCGGCGCACTGGTCGGCTGGCTTGGCGCCAGCCCGGCCTTCGGCTTTGCGGCCGCGCTTTCGGCGATCGCGGTGGTGCTGCTCGCCGGCCTCTACGAGCCCGCGCGCGCAGCCGCGCCGCGACGGCACCCGCTGCAGGAGATCCGCGAGGGCGCTGCCTTCGTCTTCCATCACCCGCTGTTGCGGCCGGTGTTCGTCACCCAGTTCATCTTCAACACAGGCTGGTTCCTTCAGCTTGCGGTGTTCGTGCCCTATGCGGTGCGCCATCTCAGCCTCTCGGCGACCGGCGTCGGCGTGGTGCTTGCGATGTATGGCGTCGGCATGGTGATCGGCGCATTGGTCGCGACGCGGGTGATGCGGCGCCTCGCCTTCGGCATGGTGGTCGGACTTGGACCGGTGACCGGGTTCGTTGCTGCCCTCGTGATGGCGCTGACGGTGCTGGTGCCTGCGGCATGGCTCGCATGCTTGAGCTTCTTCCTGCTCGGCGTCGGCCCGATCCTCTGGGTGATCTCGACCACCACGCTGCGCCAATCGGTGACGCCGCCGCGCCTGCTCGGCCGCGTCTCCGCCATCAACATCATGAGCTACGGCGCACGCCCGCTCGGCTCGGCGCTGGGCGCGATCGTCGGCGGGTTTTATAGCGCGGAGGCATGCCTCTATCTCGCAGCCGCGATCTTCGCCGTGCAGGCGCTGGTGATCTGGCTCTCGCCGGCAGTCGCGCTGGACCGGCAGCCGGAGATGGTCGGCGACGAGGCGGCGGCGCGCGCTTGCTGATCGGGCCCGGGCGGACGACGGTCACTCGCCTCGAGCATGATCCGGAAAAGTGCGGAGCGGTTTTCCGAAAAGATCATGCTCAAACGACAACCTAAAGCGCGATGACGTTTCATCCCAATCTCATCGCGCTTTAGCGATCGAAGGCCCGGGCCAAACGCGCAATCGCCGGCGCAATGATCTGGCGCGGAAAACCGCTGAAGCCCAGCATCAGCGCCGATTGCGCCGGTGCCTCAAGATACAGAGGGCTCATCGCGCGAACGACGACGCCGTGCTCGCGCGACCGCCGTTCGATAGTTACGTCCGAGAGTCCCGATCGCGTGTAGGCGACCAGGTGCATCCCCTGGTCCGGCGGTTCGACGCTCAGGTGATCGCTCAGCCGGCGCCTGAGGGCCGCGACGAGTGTATCTCGTTGAAGGCGGTACACCTCCCGCATTCTGCGGATGTGAGCCGCAAAATGCCCCTCCTCCATGAAGGCGGCGACGACCGCCTGGCACAGGCTGGGCGGCTGGCGGTCCATCAGATAGCGCGCGGCGACGAAGTTCCGCACGAGTGAATCCGGCACGACCGCGTAGCCGAGCCGAAGTCCCGGGAAGAGCGCCTTGTTGAGAGTTCCGACGTAAATCACGCGCCCGGCTTCATCGAGGCCCTGGAGCGAAGCGAGTGGCCGGCCGCCATATCTGAATTCGCTGGCGTAGTCGTCCTCGATGATCCAGGCGCCCGACTCTCGGGCCCAGCCAAGCAGTTCGAGGCGGCGCGCCATCGACAGGGGCACGCCCTTTGGAAACTGATGCGAGGCAGTTATGAACACAGCGCGCGCTTTGGGCGCGCGACGGATGCCTTCGGCGACGTTAATGCCGTGCTGGTCCACCGGGATGGGGAAAACCTTCGCGCCTGCTGCGATGAGCGCAAGACGGGTCAAGGTGTAGCCGGGATCTTCAGTCCAGGCCTCCTTGTCCGGCCCCGGCATGATGCGGGCCACGATGTCGACGGCCTGTTGCGTGCCAGCAGTGAGCACGATCTGGTCGGGCCCGCAGCGCACGCCGCGTGCGGCCCGAAGATAGTCGCAAAGCGATTTGCGCAGCTCTGGCAAGCCGCGGGGATCGCCATAGCCGAGGTGATGCCGTCCAAAAGACCGCAGCGTGCGCGCGGTAAGCTTGCGCCACAATTCGGCGCTACGCGCGTCCAGCAGGGTCCTCCCCAGGTTGAAGGGACGTTCATCGTCTCGCGCCGTCACGTCGACGAAATCGCCGAGTTCAGCGAAGGTGGTGACAGCCGATGCAGGCCGCACCTTTCGGTCCTGAAAGGCCGCGAACGGCTCGGGAAGATCGAAGGCCACGTAGGTCCCAGCACCTCTCCTGCCGACGGCATAGCCCTCGGCAAGAAGCTGCTCGAAAGCCGAGACGACTGCGGAGCGCGAAACTCCGAGCTGCGTTGCGAGTTCGCGTGTCGAGGGCAGCTTGGTCGCGGGACGGAGCGCTCCCGACAAGATCGCCGAGCGCAGCCGCAGATAAATCTGGCGGAACACGGGCGCATCTGCCGCGCGATCCACCTCGAACGCATAAAGCTCTGCCCAGCTTTGCCGACTCTTCACGTGTTCTCCCCAACAACTGAGCTGCGCGTCAGGACAAGTGGTATGCCTCAACGAAACGAAGTGGACCTTTCTATAAGACCACTGAAATCTTATCCAATTTTCGGATAACGACGAAATTGCCGCTCAGCGAACAACGGTACGGAGCGTCCCCAACCATGAGCTCACCGCAGATCCGTCGCGCAGACCGGGCCATGTCGCACGAGCGGATGCTGGAGATGCTGGCACAAGGCTATAGTGGCCGTCTCGCGACGGTTAGCGAGGACGGTTTCCCCTATTGCATCCCGCTCCTCTATCTCTGGATCGACGGAGAGGTGTATCTCCACACGACAGGTGCCAGAGGACATCTGCGCGCGAACATCGAGCGGGACCGGCGCGTCTGCTTCGAGATCGACGAGCACGATGGTGTCTTCGATTATGGCCGGTTTGAATGCGATTCCGGTCTCGCCTATCGAAGCATATGCCTGTTCGGCCGTGTCAGGATCGTGGACGACAGGGCCGTCAAGCAGCGGTTCTGCGAGGCCTTGATGGTCAAATACGGCAAGCCGGAAACAACGCGACCCAAGGGATTCTTTCCGCGGCTCGATCTCATTACCGTCTATGCGATCGCCATTGAGCGCATGACCGGCAAGGAGACTTCAATGCCGCCGCTTTCCGAACAATGGCCCGCCAGGGACCGGACGAAAACACCCAAAGCCTCAATCCCGCCGGACGGCCCCTAACCCGCCAGATACCGCTCGTAGCTTCCCGTCACCGGCTCGTTCGTGTCGATGTCCGGATCGAGCGTGTAGAGATCCTGCGCGCGGCCGATGCCACGCAGTGCGTAGCGGCCGGTCGAGACGAGATAGCGGCGGCCCGCCGCATCGAGCCCCGCGTAAAACTCCGCCGATGCGAGCAGCTCGCGATCGACCGAGCGGCTCATCGAGGCAATGCGGCTGACCTCGTTGACCGTGGGCCCGACCACCGTGAAATCGAGCCGGTCCTCGCTGCCGATATTGCCGTAGAAGACCTCGCCGACATGCAAGCCGATATAGGCCGACGTGATCGGTCGGCCGTCGGCGGCGCGCCTCGCATTCAGCGCCACGATGTTCTTGCGGAAAAGATGCTCGGCCCGCAGAGCCGCGCGACGCGCCGCCGCCATGTCCTCGCCGGTGAACATCGCGAGCACGCCGTCGCCGATCAGCTTCAGGACGTCGCCGCCGGCGTCGTGGATCGCGTCGATCACAGCCTGCGCATAGTCGTTGAGGAACGGGATGATCTCGTCCGGTCCGATACTCTCGCTGATCCCGGTCGAGCCGCGCAGGTCCGAATACCAGAGCACGGCGCTGATGCGCTCGGTGACGCCGCGTGAGATGCGCCCGCGCAGCACCTGCTCGGAGGCATCGCGGCCGAGGTAGACACGCCCGAGCGTGCGCACGATATCGACCTGCTGGGCGGACTTGACCGTGAGCCCCAGCACCGGCACGAGATCGCGCAGCGCCGCGAGCTCGCTCTCGGCAAAGCCCTCGGGCCGCCGCGTCGTCCAGTAGGAATAGAGGCAGTCCATCTGGCCGAGCGCACCGGTCTCGCCGAAGCGATGCACGAAGGCGAGGATATGCCGATGGCCTTTTTCCGCGAGTTCGCCGATCTGCGAGAAGTCGAGCGATGCGGCGTCCGCGAGATCGAGCTGCATCTCGTCCTCGCCGTGCTCGAGCAGATGATAGAATACCGAGCGGCGCCAGTTCTTGGCTGGATCGCCCTCAGCCGTCGATCCATACTCGAAGACGTCGCTCTCGTTGGTCGGCCCATCGCTCCAGCGGAAGGCGCGCCCCTCATAGATCGGGTGCAGCGTGTCGATGACGACGAGCCCCCGCGACAGCGCGATCCCTTCCGCGCGGCAGCGCTCGCAGAAGCCGCGCAGCATCTCGATCTCGGGCAGTCCGGTGAGCCCCTGGCTGGTCAGCCAGTTGATCAGCGCAAGGCGGGGGATCAATTCCATGGGCCATTATAGCCGCACCTTCGTGACGGACGAAAGGCGGACCTCGCCTCGCACGGCGTCCCGCATGCCGCAGATCGAATATGCCGTGGCCGATGTTGACGTCACCCGCGCCAGGGATGCAAAAGTCAGGCAATGATTTCGCGCATGAGCCAGCGACAACTTCCGATCATTCTGGCGCTCGGCACCACACAGACGCTGGCCTGGGCTTCGAGCTATTACCTGCCGGCCATCCTCGCCGATCCGATCGGACGCGATCTCGGCGTCTCCTCCAACTGGATCTTTGGCGCCTTCTCAGCCTCGCTGGTGATTTCGGCCATGCTCGGCCCGCGCATCGGGCGGCAGATCGATCTCGTCGGCGGACGACAGGTCCTGTCGGCCTCGAACCTGACGATTGCCGGCGGCCTCGTGCTGCTCGGCTTCTCCACCTCCGTCCCGGTGATGGCGATCGCCTGGCTCGTGCTCGGCATCGGCATGGCGCTCGGGCTCTACGATGCGGCCTTCGCCGCGCTCGGACGCATCTACGGCACCGAGGCGCGCGGCTCGATCACCGGCATCACGCTGATGGCGGGATTTGCCTCGACCGTCGGCTGGCCGCTGACGGCCCTCGGGCTTTCGCATATCGGATGGCGCGACACCTGCTTTGCCTGGGCAGCCGCCCACATCCTGATCGGCCTGCCGCTCAACCTCTTGATGCTGCCGAAGGTCAAGGGCGCCAAGGAAGCGGCGACGACGGCCGTCAAGCCGCATATCCCGCTCAACCGCACCATGATCTTTTTGGCCTTCGTCTTTGCCGCGGCCTGGACTGTGACCGGTGCGATGGCGGTGCATTTCCCGCGCATCCTCGAAGCCACTGGCGCGACGCCGGTCGAGGCGATTGCAGCGGGCGCGCTGATCGGGCCGGCGCAGGTCGGCGCGCGGGTTCTCGAGGCGAGCTTTCTGAGCCGCTTTCATCCACTGTGGTCGACGCGGCTTGCCTGCATCACCCACCCGATCGGGGCCGCCGTGATCGCCATCTTCGGCGCTGCCGGTGCAAGCGCCTTTGCCATTCTCCACGGCTCGGGTAACGGCGTTCTCACCATCGCACGCGGAACGCTGCCGCTGTCGATCTACGGACCGAAGAACTACGGCTACCGCCTCGGCATCATCGGTGCGCCGGCACGGATGGCGCAGGCCGTCGCTCCCCTCGCCTTCGGCCTGTTGATCGACGTCATGGGCAGCAAGGTTCTGATCGTGTCGTCGGCGCTGAGCCTCGCAGCGCTAGCGGCGCTGTTCCTGATCCATCCGGAGCGTCGCGGGCCTTCTTGAGGCCCCTTCCCTTCGCGGCTGCTTTCGCGCAAAAAGCAAGGCATGACCAACGACAGCGAGCTATCAGGCACATTCAAGCGTCTCACGCGATGGGCGACCACGCCGCCGCAGGCCTATGGCGTCTATCTCGCCGCCGTGGTGCTGGTGTTCCTGCTGTCGTTCTACGCGGGCAGCCTGAAGCCGAAGAAGGCGCCAGAGGGCGGACCGCCACCCGTGACGCTGCCCAAGAGCTGATCAAGAGCTGATCAGGCAGGCTTCGCCTCACTGGTCGCGATCCAGATGCCGGCGAACACCGCCACGAGGCCAATCAGAAGATTGGGTGTGATCGGCTCGCCCATCAGGAGCGCCGCGAGCGCGGCCGCGGCGATCGGGTTGACCGTCATCGTGTTGGCGACACGGGTCGGCGTGGCGAGCGCGAGCGCCCTCACCCAGAGGATGAAAGCGAGTGCTCCACCGCCGATGCCGAGATAGACGCCGGCGATCCATTGCGCAGTCGTGAAGTGGTCGAGCGCCGCAAAGCTGCCGCGCGCCAGGCCGACCAGTACAAGCGCGATGGCCCCTGCCCCCATCCCGACGGTCAGGAAGCCGAGCGTGCTCGAGCGCTGCATCAGCGGGCGGGACCACACGTTGTAGAAGGCCATGCAGAAGACTGCCGCAGTCATGATCAGTTCGCCGCGCCAGGCTCCGGGCGGGCTTTGCGCCAGGCCCGTCGCGAGCGCGGCCAGGACGCCGAGCACGGCAACGCCGACGCCAACCGCCTTGCGCACCGTCAGACGCTCGACGCCAAGCAGCGCGCCGACCACCATGGTGTGAAGCGGCAGCGTCGCGAGCGCGAGGCTGGCCCGCGCCGCTGTCGTGTAGGAGATCGCGATATTGTAGAGGATGAAGAACAGGCCGAAGAAGCTGAGGCCGAGCAGTAGCACCGCCGGCAGGTCACGCCGCGACGGCCACCGCGCGCCGAGCCACAGCGCAACCGGCAGCAGGCAGGCGAACCCAATTCCCCAGCGCAGGATGGCCAGCAGGATCGGATCGGCACCACCGACAAGATAGCGCGTGATCGCCGCCGCGGTGCCGCCGATGCTGCTGGACAAAAGCGCGATCGCAACGCCCGGCCATTCGCCCAAGCCTGCTCCCAAAGGCTGCCTCCTTCGCGAAGCCAGTTGGGCATCCTCCTAGCACCACCCTGCTGACAGCATCGTGGCAGCAGCCCTTCCGCTGCCCGGGCGACGTCAGTCGTAAAACTCCGGCGCCATCTTCAGGCTGTCGCGCTGCGCCTTGTCGTGGTTGATCCAGAGCTGCGCCTTCTCCTTGGCAAGCACGTCGGCGATCTTCTGCATCGAGGCGACCGTCTGGTCCTTGCTGGCGTTCATGCTGGGCACCACGCGGTTGTCCCAGTTGCTTTTGAAGTGCACGGCATCGCCCGACAGCACCACCGCGCCGGTCTTCGGCAGTTTCACCAGCAGCGACTGGTGTCCCGGCGTGTGGCCGGGCGTTGCGAGAATGGTCAGGCTGCCGTCGCCGAACACGTCCTTGTCGCCGTCGAGCAGCACGACGGGATGCGACGGCTTGAAGCGCGGCTCATTGTTGGGACCGGGCCACTCATATTCAGCCTTCTGAACATGCAGGACTGCCTGCGGAAACATCTCGACATTGCCGGTGTGGTCGGGATGCGTGTGCGACACCGCCATCCATTTGATATCGCTCGGCTTGAGGCCAAGCTGTTCGAGTTGCGCGACCAGCGTCTTCGGCCGGTGCCAGACCGTCGCCTTCGGGTCGGAGGGAACGAGGCCATTCGGCATCGATGCAACCGCATCGGGGACACCGGTATCCCACAGGAACCAGCCCCGGCTGTGCTTGATCAGGTAGCAGCTATCGACGAAGTCCATCGGCTTGCCCTCGTTCATGCCCGGCGTCCAGCGCGACACGTCGCTGGTGGCACCCTCCCCGCAATTGAGGATGTAGAGTTTTTCGACACCCGGCTTTTCCGATTGGGCCGAGGCGGTTTGGGTAAGCAAGGCGAACGCGATTGCGGCGAGCGCGAAACTGATCCGGGGCATCATTCTGGTTCCTTATTTTTCGGAAGCGGCGCGCCGGCGACACATCCGTGACCGCTGACGAAACCCCGGCGACGCCAGGGAATTCCCCCCGGGCCCAAACACGTCAATGTGGGCAGGTTTCCACCTCGACGGTGACATGGCTGAGCCCCTTCAGCCCCGCGAGCCGCTTCTTGTAGACGGCCGGCTGCTTGGGCTTGTCGGAGACGAGCGAGACCAGCACGGCGCGGTGGCCGGGACCGACCTGCCAGAGATGCAGATCGGTGACGCGGTCCTCGCCCACCTCCATGCGGGCGCGTATGACCTTTTCCAGCTTCTCGTCGGCCCGGACGTCGAGCAGCACCGCACCCGAGGCCTTGATCAGGCCGAACGCCCAGCTCGCGATCACCACGCTGCCGATCAGGCCGACGGCCGGATCGGCCCAGACCCATCCAGAATACATGGCGACGACGAGCGCGCCGATCGCCAGCACCGAGGTCGCCGCATCCGCCATCACATGGACGTAGGCCGCGCGGAGATTATGGTCGCGATGATGGTGGTGATGATCATGATCGTGGTCGTCGTCATGTGCATGGCCATGATCGTGGCCGTGATGGTGATGATCATGGCTGTCGCGGAGCAGCAAGGCGCTGACGAGATTGACGCAGAGGCCGAGCACGGCCACCGCGATCGCCTCGCCATAGACGATCGGCACCGGCGAGACCAGCCGCAGCACGCTCTCATAGGCGATCTGGACCGCGATCAGCCCCAGGATGATGGCGCTGGAAAAAGCGGCGAGATCGCCGAATTTGCCGGTGCCGAACGTGAAATGCGCATTGCCGAGGTGCTGGCGCGCGAAGCGATAGGCGAACGCCGCGATCCCGAGCGCCGCCGCATGCGTTCCCATGTGCCAACCGTCGGCGAGCAACGCCATCGAGCCGAACAGCGAGCCGGCGACGATCTCGCCGACCATCATGATGAGCGTCAGCGCCACCACGAACCAGGTGCGCCGCTCGTTCTCGTCATGCTTGTCGCCGAGGAACGCGTGCTCATGCGTCCATTGCTCGATGGAATGTGAGTGCATCGGACATATCTCCGGGAAAGAATCCGTTGCCGGGAATATAGGCCCCGGCAGCAGAACTTTCTAAGGCTCATTGTAAGGCTCATTACCCGCCAAACCCGCGATTGACAGTCATTCGCGGTTTCGGTGTAATGCGGCTCATGGGGATTTGAGCGATCTCCCCACGAGGCGACATGCCCAAGTATCGCGTCCCGTTCACTCTTTACGAGGACGCATCATGTCTACATTCACGACGATATCTTCTGACAAGCTGGCACGGCTGATCGGCACGGCCAATTCCCCTGCTTTGATCGACGTTCGTACGGAGGAGGATTTTGCCGCCGACCGGCGGCTGATCCCCGGCTCCATCAAGCTCAGCCACGACAAGGTTCCGGAATGGGGCGGCGAATTCGCCGGCCGCTCGGTCATCGTCTCCTGCCTGCGCGGCGAGAAGCTCGCGCAGGGCACGGCGGCCTGGCTGCGGCAGCTCGGCGTGCAGGCCGAAACGCTCGAAGGCGGTTTCGAGGGCTGGAAAGCGGCTAAGCTGCCGCTCGTCGACACCACCAAGCTGCCGAAGCGGGATGCCAGAGGCCGCACCGTCTGGGTGACGCGGGCGCGGCCGAAGGTCGATCGTATCGCCTGCCCCTGGCTGATCCGCCGCTTCGTCGATCCCAATGCGGTGTTCCTGTACGTGGCGCCATCCGAGGTCGTCGGTGTCGGCGAGCGCTTCAATGCCGCGCCCTTCGACATCGAGAATGTGTTCTGGAGCCACCGCGGACAGCTCTGCACCTTCGACGTCATGGTCGAGGAGTTCGGCCTGTCGACTCCGCCCTTGCAGCGGCTCGCGACCCTGGTGCGTGGGGCCGACACCGCGCGGCCCGATCTTGCTCCGGAGGCGCCGGGCCTGCTCGCAGCCTCGCTCGGCCTGTCGCGGATGTATGACGACGACCTCGAGCAGCTCGAGGCCGGCATGCTGCTCTACGATGCCTTCTACCGCTGGTGCCGCGACGCCACCAACGAGACCCACAACTGGCCGACCAACAAAGTGAAGGCATGATGGATACGCGTAATGTCCAAGCAGAAGCTGATGCCGGTCACGGCATCAGCTTCAACGAAGCCTTTCGCGTCTGGCTCCGCGTCGCCTGCCTGAGCTTCGGTGGGCCCGCGGGTCAGATCGCTGTCATGCACCGCATCCTGGTCGAGGAGAAGAACTGGATCTCCGAGGGACGTTTCCTGCATGCGTTGAACTATTGCATGCTGCTGCCGGGACCGGAGGCGCAGCAGCTTGCGACCTACATCGGCTGGCTGATGCACCGGACGGCCGGTGGGTTGATGGCCGGCGGGCTCTTCATCCTGCCCGGCATCATCGCCATCATGGGCCTGAGCTACGTCTATGCCGCATTCGGCAATGTCAGCTTCGTCGAGGCGCTGTTCTTCGGCCTGAAGGCCGCCGTGCTCGCCATCGTCGTCGAGGCCGTGGTGCGCGTCGGCAAGCGCGCGCTGAAGAACCGTGTCATGATCGCGCTTGCGGCCGGTGCCTTCGTCGCGATCTTTTTCTTCGCCGTCCCCTTCCCGTTCATCATCATCGCCGCCGGCGTGATCGGCTACGTCGGCGCCAAAAGCGGCCGCCCGGAATTCGCGCCCGCAGCGCACGGCCATGGCAGCAATGCCGCCGTGATCGACAGTATGCTCGGCGAAGCGGTGCCCGATCATGTCCGCCCTGACACGGCGCGCGCGATCCGCGTCGGCGCGGTGTGGCTGGCGCTCTGGCTCGTCCCGGTGATCGCTCTGCTCGCAGCCTTCGGAGAGGCCAATGTGTTCAGCCAGATCGCGCTGTTCTTCTCCAAGATGGCGCTGGTCACCTTCGGCGGCGCCTATGCGGTGCTCGCCTATGTCGCCCAGCAGGCAGTGGAGCATTACCACTGGCTCAGCGCGCGCGAGATGCTTGATGGTCTCGGCATGGCCGAGACGACGCCAGGTCCCCTGATCATGGTGCTGCAATTCGTGGGCTTCATGGCCGCGTTTCGTGATCCGGGCGGGGTGTCGCCGATGCTCGCCGGCACGCTCGGGGGGCTGCTCGCGACCTGGGTGACCTTCACGCCCTGCTTCCTCTGGATCTTCTTAGGGGCTCCCTATGTCGAGCTCCTGCGCGGCAACAAGGGCCTCGCCGGCGCGCTCAGCGCGATCACCGCGGCCGTCGTCGGCGTGATCCTCAACCTCTCGATCTGGTTCGCGCTGCATACGTTGTTCCGCGAGACCGTCCCGGTGCACGCGTTTCCGCTGTCCTTCGACATGCCGGTGCTGGCAAGCGTCGACATCCCCGCGCTCGTGCTCTCGATCGCGGCCGCGACCGCGATCTTCCGCTTCAAGCTCGGCATGCTGACGGTGCTGGCGGGATCGTGCGCGGCGGGCGTGGCGCTGCGGCTGTTGGGCGTGATCTAAGGAGCTAGAAGAAATTCGGCGCCCAAATGGCACGCCCCATCGCGATCTCACCTGCTGGCGCACGACTGGATAAGGTGTCTAATTGAGGCCAATCGGGGCTAAGCGGCTTGGTGGCCCCGACCGACGTCGCGTTGCTGTATGTCCCGGCTTCCATTCCACACTTTCAGTGCATTCGCTGGGCTTAACAATGCGGTTGGCTGTTGCGCAAGGTTGGCCACCTCCAAGAACTTGGTCGCCAGTGTCGCGTCGCGATGCGCCGCTTGATAAAACTTCGCTATGTACCAGTTGACGAAGCGCACCTGCGCCGTCCGCTTGCCCTCAACGTGGGGGTTCTGCAAATCACTGCCCACGACAATTTGCCAAGGAGCTTCAATAAACCGACCGGCCATCTGGAAGAATCGATGCGCAAGTCCTTGTGTCCCTTTTGCCAAGCACTCACGCAAGGCCAGCGATTCCAGGCAGGCGACCGTCATTCCCTGACCATAGGCTGGATCGAAGCTGCACAAGGCGTCGCCATACACCAGATAGCCTTCTGGAAAGCGAGCCAATTTCTCGTAGTGGCGTCGCAAGTTCGAAACAAACTTGTATTGCGCAAGCGGGGTGAGCGGTTCTGCATTCTGGATCACGTTAAATAATTCCGGCTTTTGCAAGCTACGTGCAAACTCAAGGAAACCGGCATCACCCGCTGGCACCTGATCGCCCATGTAACCGCCTAATGTCACGGTCCAACGCTCGCCTTCCTGTGGCAAAAGGGCACCGAAGCGAAAATCAGGCAAACACGCTCCCATAAGAACGAACTTCCTGCCGTGCAAATAATTCTCCATATGTTCGGGTTTGAGACGATAGAAGCGAGTGACATAGCCAAGATTCACAGTGACCTGCTCCTCTGGCGGTTTTTCGAAACCAAACGCACTCAGCCATGTGGGGCTTGATGAGCCGCGACCGCTGGTATCAATCACGAGATCGGCTTCTATCGTTTCCCTGTCATCCGAACCGTCTTTCGATCGGACGCGGACACCAGTCACACGGCCTGACTGGCGATCAAACACCGGCTCCACAACGTCACGTCGCTCCCGCAGCCGGATATTCGGTAGTTGAACGAGCCGCCGTCGCACGAATCTTTCCAACGTCGGTCGGCTTACCCCGAGCGCGACCATCTTGCTGGGGGCGTGGTGAAGATAGTCGCCGTAGTTGAACCAAAGGCCATCGTTGACCATGTCTGCAGGTACCGCTCCCTGGGCAATTAGCCCCTCAGTGAAGCCGGGAAACGACTGCTCAAGCACCTCGCGCCCGCGGGCAAGCAATCCGTGCGTATGCCGCCCTTGCGGTACGCCCTTGCGAGGATCAGGGGAATCCGGAAGCGCATCACGCTCAAGTATGGTCACTTCGTCGAAATGATCGGCCAAAGCGCGAGCGGCCAAAAGACCACCCATTCCCGCGCCCACCACGATCGCGTGCTTGCCAACGTGCGCCATCGACTCCTCCCAGCATTTGCTTAACCGCAGGACGAAGCAGGACAGTCGTTGAACATTCACCCCGGTAGTATCGATTGCGCCCGGTCCGATATCATCGCGCCTTTCAGCACCACCCGCAAGGCTGCACGCGAACGTCTTTCGGTTCTTGGGGATCCGATCGGGAGACGACGCGACTTCATGTCGAACGGTAACATAATAAACTGCGCATGAGTCAGCAGCTGGCCCTTCGCGACCCTATTGCCCGCCGCGCGGCTTGGTCGCCAACGGGAGCAAAGCAGACCCGGCCTTCGTCGCGTCACACCAATAGTGCTCATTCCGTCGAAAATGACCGAGGACGGATTTTCACATGTCGCGCTGGTTAAGCGGCGCGATTTGTTGCGACTCCCGCAGGTAGGCCTTCAGGGCCTGGCGCAGTGTAGGCAGGATCCACGTCTCGTGTTCAGGCCGGTAGAGACCGGCTTCCCGAAACCATGCGAGAAATTCGGCCTTGCGCCCGGCCAGTAGCAGCGATGTTCCGCGCGCTTCCAGCCGTTCCCGCAAATCGCGAAGTGCATATAATCCGGTCGTGTCGATCTGGCTGACTGGAATTGCATCAATCACAAACCAACGAAGTTCCGGGCCTTCGGCTTCGGCCACCGCCAGCGCTCTCGCCTTGAAGTAATCGGAATTGAAGAAGGTTAGCGGGCCATCGAAGCGGTAGAGCACGAGACCCGGAAACGTCCTGGCGTCTGGATGTCGCTCGATCGAATGCAGACCGGGAAGCCCGTCGACCGTTCCCAGGATTTCGTCCCTGGGCCGCGCGGTCAGCTTGACGAAGCGGACCAGGGCCAGCCCGACAGCGATGAGAATCCCGTTGATGGCGCCCAGCGCGACCACTCCCAGCGTCGTGATCACCGCCAGGACGACCTCGCCGCGATCGATGCTCCAGATTTCGCGTAATGTTCGCGTGTCAAACAGCGAGATCGAAGCGAACACGAGCAATGCGCCCAACGCAGCAATCGGCACATATCGCAAGGGACCGGTCAAAAACAACAACACTGCGGCGATTGCCGCCGCAGCCACCAGGCCAGTCACCTGGGTGCGACCGCCGGCTGAAACGGCCATTGCCGTGCGCGAGTCAGCGCCGGTCACGGCGAACCCTTGCGACAAGGCGGAGGCGAGATTAGCCGCACCAAATGCAGCCAGCTCACGGTCAGCGTCGATCTCGTAGCCGCCCTTCGACGCAAAGCTGCGCGCTGTCAACATGCCACTCGAAAACAGCACGAGAGCGAGCCCCGCCGCGCTACCCAGCAGGGACGGTATGTCCTCCGTTGGAAATCTGGGCAATCGCAGCGGCGGCAGGCCCGCAGGAACCGGCCCCAGAATCGCCACTCCATACCGGTCCAATCCGAACAGTGCGACCGCGGCGCCGGCGGCGATCAATATGATCGGTGCAGCCGGAAGTCGCGGTGCCCAGCGCGCCAGCGCAAACAATATCGCCAGGCTTGCCGCTCCTACGATAAACGTCGGAATCTGCGTCTCCGGAAGCTTGCCGAAGATTTCGAACAGTTGCGGAATGATCCTTTTGGATTCGATGGAAAAGCCGAGCAGCTTGCCGACTTGCCCCAGACAAATGGAAATTGCGACCCCGTTCAAAAGTCCAACGAGGATTGGCTTGGAGAGAAATTCCGCCAGCGCACCGAGCCGCAGGAAACTCGCTGCAATGCAGAACATGCCGGCCAGAAATGTGACTGCGACCGACAGCGACCAGTACAGTTCGACGTTGCCGCCCGCCAGCGGAGCTACTGCGGCTGCGACCATGGCGCACACAGCTGCATCGGGATTCACGATCATTTGCCGCGAAGTGCCGAAGATGGCGTACGCGACCAACGGCAGAATGCTCGAATATAGCCCCACAACCGGATCGAAGCCTGCGAGCTGCGCGTAGGCGATCGCGACCGGCAGGGCCACTGCGGCAACAGAGATTCCCGCCAACAGATCGTGCCGAAAATCATCGGCAAAACCGTAGGACAAGAGTTTGGTCAATCCGGGTGCAATACGCGTCAGACGGTCAGTCATGCCGGACTACGGTAAAGGTACGCCAGAGCGCAGGCCTCGCAACTCTAGCTTCGCGAGCGAACGTCCGCCAGTGGCGCTTCGCCTGAGATGACAGGATCCGCGGAGCAACGACGATGCGGGTGAGACGCAACGTTGCCGCGCGCCAACGCCGGTCATGTCGGCGCGATGGCGATATAGGGAATACAGGCCACGACTATGGCAAGCTGGATCGCATTGCCCAGCATGCCACCCCAATGCAGTCGTCGGAGCCGGCGCGCGGCCTCCGTGTCGCCGGCATCTCCATCACTGATCCGGGCGTCCATCTGCCGCAAAAACCAGCGGCGCGAGCACACGGCGAGTGCCGTGATCAAGCCGACGCCCAGGGCCAGGACCGGGCGGCCGTCCACGGCAACGGCGATCGTGCCTGCGGCACCGGCAACGGCCAATGTCAGGAAGTAGCCGTTGAACATGGCGCGCAACAGCAGGGCGACAGGTCGGACGTCCAGCTTCACCAGCAGAAAGGCCGGTGCCGCCAGCAGCAGATAAAACATCGGAAGCAGCAGGATGATCGTGGCGAACAGGGCGACGTTGTCTGGCATCATTCGAACACCCCCCTCTTTCCTGTGCCGCACAAGGGCTTTCCGGCAGCGCAGTATCGGCTTTGACCTATCACCGGCACCATTGGGCTTTGGTTGGACGCACACTGCTTCCACCGCCCCAAGGCATGATCCGGAAAGGTGTGGAGCGGTTTTCCGAAAAGATCATGCTCAAACAACAACAACCTAAAGCGCGATGACGATTCATCCCAATCTCATCGCGCTTTAGTCTTACTGAGTCAGAAATCCACGGACCAAGCTGGGTGAGAATCGCATATTGAAGGAGAT